>DATDCH010000321.1:0-7315 GCA_036524455.1 Kofleriaceae bacterium
CTACGTCGCCTCACCGAGGCAGTCGACGACCACGTCGATGAAGGAGCGAGTGATATGCCGACACGTGTCGAAACCTTGATCGCACTGGGCCGCGTGCCGCTGCTCGCCGCGCTGTCGACGCGGCAGCTCGCCGACGTCGCCGAACGCGCGCGTTGGGTTACTGCAAAGGAGGGCTCGGTGCTGGTCACCGGTGGCGATCCGATCGATGCGTTGATCGTCGTCGAGGACGGCGAGCTCCAGCTCGGCGGCCGGCGGATCGGCAAGGGCGACGTCGTCGACGAGCTCGCGTGTGTGGCGCCCACATCGGCGCCAGCTGACCTCGCAGTCACGCGCAACGCGCGGCTGATCCGGCTCGAGCGCGTCGATTTCGAGGAGCTTGTCGACGACGTGCCAGGGCTCACATCGTCGGTATGTCGGGCGCTTGGCGAACGCGCGCGACGTGCCGAGGATGGAGCTTACCGATCGCCGCTCGCCAGTCGCGGCGGCTGAGTGTTACCGTCGAGATTGCAATGGCGAAGCGGTTGGCGAAGAAGGGCAGGGCAGCGGCGGCGAAGCGCGTCGCGAAGGCCAAGCCCCGCGCGAAGCCGAAACCGGCGAAGCGGCGCAGACCGATCCGCGAGGCGACGCCGCCCACCGCCGAACAGACCGAGATCGACGGTGGCGCCGCCGACGGTCTCTACGAGCTGCGCCAGCACATCCACGGCGACCTGCTGAACAACATCATCACGCTGCTGCGCGGTCGGACGCGCGTGCCGGGCGACCTCGCGCTCGACTTCGACAGCGACGATGCCGACGGACCCGACGGTACGATCGTCGATGGCGATCTCGAGGTCAGCGGCTCGATCATCAACCGCGACGGCAACTCCGGCCCGTTCTTGCTCGTCACCGGCAACGTCCACGCGAAAAACCTGATCGCCGGCGGCGCCGAGATCGTGATCCTCGGTGACCTGATCGTCGACGAGGTGATCTTCGGCTACTACAACCACGGCTCGATCACCGTGCACGGCACCACGCGCGCGAAGGCGATCATCACCGAGTATCACGCGTTCGATCTGCGCGGCCGCGTCGAGGGCATCACGGTCAGCGGCCGTGGCCGCATCACCGACGACGATCACTTTCGCTCGTACGCGCCCGCACTGGTGCCCGACGTGCTCACCGACGGCAATCCGCCCGGCGGCTATCCCGACTGGAACCTGACGACCGAGGCTATCCTCGCTGGCCGCCCGGTGCTCCGCGAAGACGTCGTTCTCAACTAGCCGCGCTTGCGAAACGGGCTGGCGACAGCGAAGGTCGATCGGTTTCGAGCGTCGGGCGCCGTCGGCGCCGCAGGACGTGTTCCAGATCTAACGCCAAAGCACCAAAGCGGCCAAAGACGCCACCAGAGAGGCGGATAGGTCGCTCAACGCCTGGACGGATCTCGATCCCTTTGCTGGCGTTCTTGGCTCTTCGGGCGTTTTGGCGGTCCATCTGGAGGCGCGTAGCGCCGGACGCACGCCAGTGACGTACCAGGCGAAATCCGAGCGATTAGCCGCGCTCGAGCGGCACCTTCGTGCGCTCCACGAAGTCTTCGATCTTCGTCGCGCCGAGGAACGCGCCCCACGCGCGCTCGCCGCGCAGCACGTCGGCGCAGTGATCGAGGAACTCGACCTCGCGCGTGAGGTACGCGATGCGATGCTTCATGATCAGCCGGCCGACTGCCGGCACGTGCGGCCGCATCTCCTGCTCGAGCTGGGTCGCGTCGGCGAGGCGCTCGGCGGACGCAGCGCGCCGGTTCGCGAGGATCTCGAGCACGCGCTCGCGATCGAGCAGATGGCAGGCCGACAGGAACATGTCGATGTCGAAGTAGGTCTCGTCGTCGGCGGTGCCAAGTGACTCGAGCGCGGCACCGACTCGCTTCTTGCCCGCCGCGGTGATTGCGAACACGCGCTGGGTCGCGCGCCCGCCGGGCCGCCGCACCTCGCGAATGAACTTGCCCTTCTCGAGCCGCGCGAGCGCTGCATAGAGATGGCCGTGCTCGCACTTCGCCCACCACTCGACGTGCTTGTACTGCAGCTCGAGCTTGAGCTCGTAGCCGTGCATCGGCGCGCGCGATAGCGCGGTGAGCAGCAGGATCTCCATGCGTGACGGCGTAGCGGCGGTACGGGGCATCTCACCGAGATTACCGCAGTTTAGTCAAACATTGACCACTTGATAGTCAATCGTTGACTAATAAGGAAATCTCGTGGTACCGCTGCACGCATGACGGATCGGGCGCTTTGGGTGGTCGTTCTCGCCGTTGGTTGCAGCTTCGCCGTGGCGTGCAGTTACGGAGCTGGTCGCGCCGACGACGATCCGCTCGTACCCGACGCGAGCAACGCCGATGTCGACGCGTCGACGTCACCGGATGCGGCGGAGCCCGCGCGCGATCCGGCGAAGCCCGGGCCGTGGGCGGTCGGCGTTCGCACGGTGCGACTCACTGATGCATCGCGGTCGCGGACGTTCTCGGTCGACGTCTGGTTCCCGGTCGATCCGAATCACGTGGATGGCTCGGCCAACAAATACGAGCTCGACTCGTTCCTCGGCACGCTCGCGAGCATCGACTCGCCGGCGCGCCGCGATGCCACGCCCGCGACGGGCGCATGGCCGGTCGTGCTGTTCTCGCACGGCTTCGGTGGCATTCGCTTCCAGTCGTACTTCTTGACCGAGCACCTCGCGAGCCACGGCTTCGTCGTGGTGTCGCCCGATCATCCGGGCAACACACTCGTCGACTTCGCGCAGCTCGGCAACGAGGGCGCAGCGGCGCAGTCGGCGATGGATCGTCCCCTCGACATGGTGTTCGCACTGAACGCCGCGATCGCGAACCAGCTCGGCGTTAGCGTCGACGTCACGCGCGTGAGTGCGACTGGTCATTCGTTCGGCGGCTGGACGAGCCTCGAGCTCGCGCGCCGCGATCCGCGGATCAAGCTCGCGTTCCCGCTCGCGCCCGGTTTTCGTAACGGCGCGACTTCGGAGTTCGTCGCGACGCTCGCGCGCCCGCTGCTGTTCGTCGGCGGCAGCGCCGACGACACCTGCGAGTTTCCCGCGAACCAGGAGCAGCCGTACATGATCGCGCAGACACCGAAGTTCTTGCTCCAGGTCGTCAACGCCGGGCACCTCGACTTCTCGAACCTGTGCGAGGTACCGATCGCGCAGCAGTTCATCGACGATGGCTGCGATCCGGCGATGATCGACCCGGCCGTCGTGCATCGCCGCACCAATGCCGTCGCGACCGCGTTCGTGCTGCGCTACCAGCTCGGCCTCGTGCAGTACGATCCCGTGCTCGCACCCGCGCACGTCACGGGGCTCGGCAACGTGCAGTACTGGGCAACCCCCTAGCTTGACGTCGTCGGTAGCGGCCCGTACGGTGGGCTCGCGTGAAGTACGACGCAGTCATCGTTGGCAGCGGCTTCGGTGGCGCGATGGCCGCCCATCGCCTCGTTGCGGCGGGCGCGCGCGTGCTGATGATCGAGCGCGGCGACTGGGTCGAGCGCGGCCCGAAGGCGTGGTTGCCCGACGCCTCGCTCGAGCTGACGCCGAGCTACGCGAAGGACATCCCGTATCGCTGCGATCGCGGCGGTCACGGCACGACGATCGGCGGCTACGCGTGCGTCGGCGGACCGAGCGTCTACTACGGCTGCGTGTCGTTTCGCTTTCGCGAGCAGGACTTCGTCGGCGATCGCGACGTCGTTGCAGACTCGGGCGCCGCATGGCCGTTCACGTACGACGAGATCGAGCCCTATTACTGCGAGGCGGAGCACCTGCTTGGCATCTCCGGCGACGATGCGGGCGATCCGACCGCGCCGCGTCGCTCCAAACCGTTTCCATTCGCGCCGGCCGAGCTCGCCCCGATTTCGCGGCGCGTCGTCGAGACCGCAGTCGACATGGGGCTGTCGCCGTTTCATCTGCCACTCGCGATCAACCACGCGAAGCAAGGCGACCGTCAGGGCTGCATCGCGTGTCGCACGTGTGACACGTACGCGTGCGCGATCGAGGCGAAGAACGACGTAGCGACGATGATGATCGGTCCGCTCGTGCGGCGCGGCATGGAGCTGTGGACGCGTACGGTCGCGATCCGGCTCGAGGCCGAGCACGGGCACATCGCAAGGCTCGTCGTGCACAAGCGCGACACCGGCGAGACCCTTGCGATCGAAGCCGACCAGTTCATCCTCGCCGCTGGTGCGCTTGGCTCGCCGCACCTCGTGCTCGCGTCGAAGCTCGACGAGCTATCGCCGGCTGGCGTCGCAGTCGGCGGCTACTTGATGCGGCACGCGAACGCGATGGTGTTCGGTATCTTTCCGCTCAAACCCGATCCCGACCAGCGGTTTCACAAACAGGTCGCGCTCCACGACTGGTACTTCGGCGACAACGCGGACGATACCTACGGGCTCACGAAGCTCGGTGGCGTGCAGCAGATGATGACGCCGCCGAAGCAGCTCGTGCGCGCGCACTTGCCGCTCGGGATGAAGACCGTGCTCGGCGCGTTCACCGAGCAGCTCACCGGCCTGCTCTGCATCGCGGAAGATCAGCCTCGCGATGCGAACCGTGTCGGCGTGGACTGGGACGTGCGCGACAGGTACGGTCTGCCGCAACTCGTGATCGACACCTCCTACTCGCAACGCGACGAAGCCGCGGTTCTCGCGCTCGCCCGCCGCGCGCGCACGGTGCTCGGCAAGATGGGCGCGGTCGGTTCGTACACGCACCGCGTGAAGACGTTCTCGCACGCGGTCGGCACGCTGCGCATGGGGCGCGATGCCGAGACCTCGGCGCTCGACGAGCATTGTCGCTTCCGCGGCGTCGCCAATCTGTGGATCACCGACGGCAGCGCGCTGCCGATGTCGGCGGGCGTCAATCCCAGCTTGACGATCGCCGCAAACGCGCTGCGTGCCGCCGATGCGATCGTAAGTCCCGGCGCTGCCGGGGCGCGCAGCGACGCGAAGCGGCGCCGAGGATGATCGTGAAGTCATGATCCGGATCGCGTTCCTCGGCTGCGGCAAGATCGCAAAGGCGCACGCGAAGCGGCTGCGCAAGCATCGCGCCGACGTCGCGGTCGGGTTCGCGAGCCGCGATGCCGCGCGCGCGCAGCAATTCGCGAGCGAGTGCGGGGGCACCGCGCACGGCACGTACGAACAAGCGCTCGCATCGCCGGATGTCGATGCAGTCGCCGTCGTCACGCCGCCGAATTCGCACCTCGAGCTCACGCTCGCTGCACTCGCCGCTGGCAAGCACGTCGTGCTCGAGAAGCCGCCGCTGCCGCGCGCCACGGATTTCGCGCGTGTCGCCGACGCAGCCGCGACCGCCGGCAAGCAGGTGTTCGTCGCCGAGAACTACCAGTACAAGCCGCTGCTGCGCCGCGTGCGTGGGCTACTCTCGGATGGCTTGATCGGCGAGCCGCTGTTCATCCACATCAACGCGATCAAGCAACAGCGCGACAAGGGCGACTGGCGCGGCGATCCGGCGCTTACGCTCGGCGGTGCGCTCTACGAGGGTGGCATTCACTGGATCGATTTCATGGCGAGCCTCGGGCCGATCAAGAGCGTGCACGGCGTGCTGCCGAAACCGAGTAACGCGATCGAGCGCTCGATGATGGTCGCGTTCGAGTACACCGACGGACCGGCCGGCATGCTGTCGTACTCGTGGGAAGTCCCGTCGACGGCGAAGGGGCTTCGGCTGTCGAAGATCTATGGCCGTGCCGGCACGATCACGTTCGAGACCAACGGCCTGTGGGTGCTCCTGCACGGCAAGAAGACGCGGTTCTACATCCCCGGGCTACGCGATCTCGCGGGTTACGCGGCGATGTGGGCAGACTTCGTTCAGGCCTGGAAGACGGGCGCAGAACCCGCTATGAACCTCGCGCAGGCGCGCCGCGACCTCGAGCTCGTCGAAGAGGCCTATAGAACCGCCGGAGTCACGTGAATTACGCAGTCGCTATCCTGATCGGAACGCTCGCCGGCCTGCACACCTCGACGTGGGGCATGTACAAGGACGCGCCGCACGAGGGGTTCACCTGGCCGAAGTATTTCCGCTCGACGATCGTCAGCACGATTCTCGGCGGCGCCACGTACTACTTCGTGCAGTGGGATCTCGTCGGTGATGCCGGCGCTCGCTTCGTGTACTGGGGCCTCATCTATTGCCTCGAGCGCGCCGCCACCGAGTTCTGGAAGTACTTCATCCGCGAAGAAGACCAGAGCAAGTACTTCATCCCGATGCAGTTCGGCGTGATGGGCAAGCCGATGAAGGACGCGAAGAAGCGGATCACGATCGGCATCCTGGTCGCGATCGCGTGCTTCGGCGTGTTCTTCGGGATCCGTGCGCTCGAGAAGAACTGGGGCGCGACGTGGCCGACCTGGCTCGTCGTGATCACGGTCGGCAGCTTCTTCGGCTGGATCTCGGCGTTCGGCGGCGCGTGGAAGGACGCACCGATCGAAGGCTTCGAGACGTTCAAGTTCTTCCGCAGCCCGGCGGTCGCCGCGAGCTGGGCATTCGTCGTCGCGCAGTTTACGCCGTCGTGGACGATCATCGCGATCGCCGCCGAGGGCTTCACGGTCGCGTCGATCGAGACGTACAAAACGTTCTTCTTCCCGCACAAGCCGCGCGGCAAGTTCGCGGGCAAACCGATCACGCACCCGGAGTATCTACAGAAGCGGCTCGCGTTCGTGCCGCTCTACGTCGGCATCTGGGTGCTCGTGCTCGGCCACTTGGTGCTCGGGCTCGTCACGTAGCTCACCGCGCGCGTGATCCAGATGTCGCCTCGGCGCGTGATGCCGGCGGGGACGTGGTGTTGCGGTGCCGTCGAGAGACGTGCGGCGAGCTCGGTGCGATTCGCGATCTCGAGCAGGTCGAAGATGTCCTTGAGGTGCTTCTTGATCGTGTTCTCCGACAGCCGGAGCGCGACTCCGATCTCGCAGTTCGTGTGACCGCGCGCGGCGAGGCACGCGACATCGCGCTGGCGCGGCGTCAGCTGTTCGAGCAAGGGATCGGGCAACGTCGTGATGCCGAGCTGCGCGAGGTGCACCGAGACGTGGCTCGACAGCGTCGTCAGATCGCGGCGCAATTCCGGCGTGAACGGCTCGAGATGTCCGCACCGGATCGAGCCGAGCAGCTCGCCGGTCTGCAGGATCGGCAGCAACAGCATGTGGCAGTAGTCGCCCTTGTAACCGATGTCCCGCGAGAGCTTGTTGGTCTCGTCGACTGGCAGGTGCTCGTTGCCGACCGGGGCATGGCTCGAGCGGACCACCGGCAAGAACGGATCGAGACGCCATAGCTCGGTCATCCAGGCGAGGCGCAGCTCGTCCGTGTG
>DATDCH010000322.1:0-16432 GCA_036524455.1 Kofleriaceae bacterium
AGCCGGCCTCGAGACTGATGTCGTGCGAGTCGGCTGCGAACACGCCGGTGACGAACGGAGCAACGATCGCGCGCGCGGCTTCAGCGCCGAACCGGCGCGACGCGAACGCATGCACGGACTCGTCGACGCCGTGTGCGCGCCGGGGTGCGAGCGGCTCGCGGAGCAGCGCCAGCTTGCCTCGCCACGTCAGCAGATCGCTGCGCAGGAGATCGATCGGATGGCGCGGCAGCGCGCGCGGCTTGCCGTCGATGAAGATCCAGCGCTTCTTCGCACGCGACGACGCTTTGTCGACCGGCACACCGAGCTCTTCGCATAGCGCGAGCGCGCCGCGCGACGGACCACCGAGAAACGAGCTCGCCGCATGCTCGCGCAAGAAGCCATCGACGCGGGACGTGCCGACCACGCCGCCGGGCTGCTCGGCCTCGAGCACGTGGGCATCGAACCCAGCGGCGACGAGTGCGCGTGCCGCGGTAAGCCCGCCGATGCCGCCGCCGATGACTGCGACCTTCATGACTCCGAGTGGTGTGAGAGCTCGCGCACCGCCGTCACCATCGCGCGCACGTGTTCCGGATCCGTCTCCGGAAGCACACCATGGCCGAGGTTGAAGATGTGACCGATCGAACCGGCGCGAGCCAGGATGTCGGCCACGCGCGCGCGGATCTCGGCGGGCGGCGCGAACAGCGCACCCGGATCGAGGTTGCCTTGCAGCGCCACGTTGTCTCCAACCCGCCGGCGCACCTCGTCGATTCCCACCCGCCAGTCGACGCCGAGCACGTCGGCGCCGCTCGACGCATAGTCATCTAGATACGGCGCGCAGCCGTTGACGAAATAGATGATCGGCACCGGCTTCGTCTTGAACGCCGGTGACGCGCGCAGCTGCTCGATCACGCGCTTCGCGTAGCGCAGTGGATACTCGCGGAAGTCGCCGGGCGACACGATGCCGCCCCCGCTGTCGAAGATCTGCACGCAGTCGCATCCGGCATCGACTTGCGCCTCGAGGAAGGTCGCGCAGGTGCGCGCGAGCTTGTCGAGGAGGTTGTGCGCGTCCTTTGGCGCGCCGTAGAGCAGCTTCTTCGTGTGCGCGTAGTCTTTCGAGCCGCCACCTTCGACCGCGTAGGTCAGCATCGTGAGCGGCGCACCGGCGAACCCGATCAGCGGCACGCGATCGGCGAGGCCGCGCTTGATCTGGCGGATCGCTTCGAGCACGTACGGCAGCTCGATCGCCGGATCGGGAACTGCGAGCGCATCGATCTCGGCGCTCGTGCGTACGGGCTTGCCGATCTTGGGTCCCGCGTCGGGGAACGCCACGTCGAGCCCCATCGCGGGCAACGTGATCAGGATGTCGGAGAACAGGATCGCCGCGTCGAAGCCGTACTCGTCGATCGGCTGCAGCGTGACCTCGCACGCGAGCTCCGGCGTACGGCACAGCTCGAGGAACGATGCACGTGACCGCACGGCGCGATACGCAGGCAAGTAGCGACCCGCCTGCCGCATCATCCAGATCGGCGTGCGGGGAACGGGTTGCCGTTTGCACGCGCGCAAAAACAGGTGATCGACCGGCTCAGGCATCGTCGGCACATCCTAGTGATATCGTGCGCGCCAGACAAACCAATGAGCGCCGAAGCCATCGCGATCTTGGTCGCCCCGGATGGGGCAACCGGGCCGTTGCGCGCGATGGTCGAGCGGTTGCTCGGCAGCGGCATCGAGGCACATGTCGTCGAGGACCTACCTACGGCAGCACAGCACGCGAGCCGCACCCCGACGCAACCGCCATGCATCTTGCTCGACCTGTGCAAGCTGGGCGCGGGAGCAGAGCTCGAGGAGGTCAAGCTCGCCTCCGAGCGCGTACGTAAAGCCGCGCACGCGGTGCCCAACGTACTGCCGATCGCGATCACGGGTTCGGCGGACGCGGGCATCATCGTCGCGCTACTCCGCGCCGGCGCCGGCGACGTGATCGACATCCAGCTCGAAGGCACCGGCGCAGCGCCTACCGTGCTCCAGCGCGTGTATCAACGCCAGCAAGCACTCGCGCAGCAGGCACACGCCGCGCGCACGTTACGGGCGATGATCGAGGATCTGCTCAAGGACCTGATCCGCACCGAGCGTCGATCGATCGATCTCGAGGAGAAGCTCGCTCAGTTCGAGAGCGTCACGGGAGAGACCGGCGTGCTCAGCGATCAGCGGCCGCCCGCGATCCTGCTCGTCGAGCCCGACCGCAAGATCGCGCGCGAGCTCGCCGAGCGACTCGAGGCGACCGGCATCTCGACGTTCGCATACACGAGTGGCGAGACCGCGACGCGCGAGCTCGATACACTTCTCGCCGGTGGCGCCGGTTTCGACCTCGCATTGGTCGCCGCGCAGCTGCCGGGCATCGATGGCCTCGAGACCGTGCGCCGGCTACGCGATCGGGTCACCGGGCTGCCCGCATTCTTGATGACCGCCGTGCACGACGCCGATCTCGCGGCGCGTGCCGCCGACCTCGGTGTAGTCGGATTCGTACAGAAGCCGCTACCTGATTTCGACGAAGTCGTCGGCCGACTCGCTCAACTGGCGCACGAATCACTCGAGCGCACGCGCGAGCAGCTATACTTGCAGCGAATCAAAGCTCGGCACGAACGTGTGCTCGCACGGTACCGGTCGTTGCCTCGCGAACCGTGAATCGCCTATGATTCCGCGGATTCATCGATGGCGGGAGCTGCACTCAGCATTAAGCTTCGTTGTGCCTCCTGGCAGCAGCTAGCGACCATCTACAAGCGCGACCTGAGCCGCGGGCTGATGTTCCTCAAAGCATCGACGCAGCCGCCGCTTGGCACGATCGTGCGCATCGATCTCGAATTACCGAGCGCGAGCGTGATCGAGTTGCAGGGCACGATCGTCAAGCACGTCGTCGATCCGCAGCGCGGTACCGGCGTCGATCTCAAGCTCGAGCCGTTGCCGACGAAATCGGTGTGGATGATCGAGAGCGCGCTCGCCGCCGAGAACAAAGTGCGCGCGGCGACCGGCAGCGAGGCGAGCCAGCGACCCGGCCCCGCGGTGAAGCCGACCGAGCTCTCCGACGGTAAAGAGGTCAGCGCGGCCGAAGCGGACTTGATCCGCGCACTCGAGTCCGAGGCAGAGGCGCTGCGCAAGCTCAACCCGTTCCTCGTGCTCGGCGTCGGCTACGAAACCACCGACGAAGATGTGCGTCACGCGTTCGGCGAGCTGACGAAGCGCTATCACCCCGATCGGTTCGCGCGCTATCAGTCGCAGAAGCTGCGCCAGGTCGCGGCGGAAATCTTCATCCTGATCCGCGACGCGTATCGCCGGCTCGCCGACGACACAAGCCGGCAACAAGTCATCGCGACGCTCAAGCCAAAGCTTCCGAGCCGCACGCCGAGCGAGCCGCGTGGCGTGCCCGCGCTGCAGAAGCCGGGCGGCGTCGCGCGCGTACCCGCGAAGGCCGACGCGACGCCGCCGAAGTCGACGCCGCCGGGCGCGCACGATGCGCCGACCAACCCGAGCTCGAAGCCCGCGGAGCTCGCGCACACCGAGCTCGCGAAGGGCGAGCTCGCGGTGCCGATCGAGGGGCCGGCCCGTGGGTTCGATCCGACGCGCCCGCTCACGCCGCCGTCGGGTGTCGCGTCGACCGACAAGCCGCCTGCGGGCACGCGCAAGCCGACGCCGCTACCGTTCGCCGAACCGGTCGATACGTCGGCGATCGAGGCACTCGTCGAAGACGGCAAGTACGACGAAGCGATGGCGCAGTATCGCTCGCTCGCGAAGAAGCATCCGCAGGATCGCGGACTACGCGCCGGCGTCGAGCTCTGCGAAGGGCTCAAAGCGCTCGCAATTCGCGACCGTCTTGAAGCCGCACAACGTTTCGAAGCCGCGCTCGAGCTCGATCCGTCGAACGAACGCGCAGCACGCGAGCTTGCGGAGATGCGCCGTCAGGCGACCAACGAGCGAAAGGGGCTGCTGTCACGCCTCATGGGCAAGAAGGAGCCACCGCCATGAGTCGAATCATCGGCATCGATCTCGGCACGACAAACTCGTGCGTCGCAGTCCTCGACGAGCGCGGCTCGCCACAGGCACTCGTCGCCGCCGATGGCGAACGCACGACGCCGTCGTGGGTATCGTGGTCGCCCGACGGCACACTGACCGTCGGTACGCGCGCGCGCCGGCAAGCGGTCACCAATGCCCCGGCGACGATCTACGGCACGAAGCGGCTGATCGGTCGCAAGGTCAACGCCGAGGACGTCGGGTGGTTCGCGAAGCTCGCGCCGTTCCGCATCGTCGCTGCGCCGAATGGCGACGCCTGGGTGCGCGTGCACGGCCAACCGATCAGCCCGCAGGAAGTGGCCGCGCACGTGCTGCGCAGGCTGCGTCAAGTCGCCGAGGAAGCGCTCGGCGAGCCGGTCACGCGCTGCGTGGTCACCGTGCCCGCCTACTTCGACGATGCGCAACGCCAAGCGACGCGCGACGCCGGCCAGATCGCGGGCCTCGACGTGATTCGCATCTTGAACGAGCCAACTGCAGCGGCGCTCGCGTATGGCGCGCATCGCGTGCGCGAAGGTCGTCGCATCATCGCGGTGTTCGATCTCGGCGGCGGTACGTTCGATATCTCGATCATGTCCGTCGAGAACGGCATCTTCGAAGTGCTCGCCACGGGCGGCGACAGCGCGCTCGGCGGCGAGGACTGGGACCGCCGCGTGCTCGAACGCATCGTCGACGAAGTATTCGATCACTACCGCGTCGATCTCACCAGTGTACCGATGGCGCTGTCGCGTCTGCGCGAAGCCGCGGAGAACGCGAAGAAGGCGTTGTCGTCGGCCGGCGACACGCTCATCCAGCTGCCATTCCTCGCGAACGATCAGCATGGCGCGCCGATCAACTTCGAGCGTACGGTCACGCGCGACGAGATCGAACAGCTCACGCAAGACCTCCTCGATCGCGTCGAGGCGCCGTGCAAGCGCGCGCTCGTCGACGCCGGGCTCACCGCGGCGGATGTCGAGGAGGTGTTGCTCGTCGGTGGCATGACGCGCTGGCCCGCGGTGCAACGCACGGTCGAGCGCATCTTCAACCGCAAGCCGAGCAAGGGTGCGAACCCCGACGAGGTCGTCGCGCTCGGCGCCGCCGCGTACGCGGGCATCCTCGGCGGCGACGCCGACGACGCGGCGCTGCTCGACGTCACGCCGCACGACATCGGCATCAAGGTGGGTGACAGCGGGTTCTCGGTGATGATCCCGCGCAACTCGATGCTGCCGGTGCGTGCGCGCAAGCTGTTCGCGACAGCGTCGGAGAATCAGAAGTTCGTGTCGATCGAGCTCTATCAGGGCGAGTCGAGTGACCTGCGCGGCAACCGCAAGCTCGGCCAAGTCGTGCTCGACGATCTGCCGCCCGGACCTGCGGGTTCGGTGCGCGTCGAGCTCGTGATGACGGTCGACGTCGAGTCGATCCTCGGCGTGACGGCGCGCGAGCTGCGCAGCGGCAAGGAGACGAGCGTGACGATCCGCCCGTCGGGCGGGCTATCGCAGCGCGAGATCGTCGAGATCATCACGCGCCGCCGCCAGGAGAACTCGATCGTCGGCAAGCTGCCGAGCGAAGGCGGTCACGTTGCACGCGTATCGACGCGCGAGCAACAGGCCGTGCTGCCGCCCGACGACGAGAAGTGATGTCCGCGAAGGAGCGCGTCGATCCTGCTGTACTCAAAGTGGCCGATGCCGTCGGTGCATTGATCGAGGGCTGGGGCTTCAAGCGCAACATGGGGCGGATGTGGGCGGTGCTCTATCTCGAGGACCATCCGCTCAGCGCCGCCGACCTCGGTGACCGCCTCGGCATCTCGACCGGCGCGGTGTCGATGCTGCTCGCCGAGCTGCTCCAGTGGGGCATCGTCAAGAAGGCGTGGGTCGTCGGCGAGCGCCGCGAGTTTTTCGAGGCCGAGACGTCGATCTGGAAGATGGTGTCGCGCGTGTTCCGCGAGCGCGAGCTCAACTGGATCAAGACGGCGTCGGAGGCGTTCGAAACGGCGGGCAAGGAATTCGGCGGCCAGCGCGACGCGCGCCGCAAGCTGATCGCCGAGCGCATCGCGAGCCTGACCCAGCTCGCGCAGGTAGGCGCCCACTTGCTCGAGGCCGTGCTAGAAGGCGAGTCGGTCGACGCCCTGCCGCTCAAGACGATCGGCGAGCTCGCCAAGAAGACCTGATGATCCACGCGAAGGAGCTGACCAAGCACTTCAAGGTGCACAAGCGCCCGCCGGGTTTTGCCAACGCGGTGAAGTCGCTGTTCCATCGCAAGTACGAGACGGTGAAGGCGGTCGACGGCGTCACGTTCAAGATCGAGCGCGGCGAGCGCGTCGGCTTCCTCGGCCCCAACGGCGCGGGCAAGACCACCACGCTGAAGGTGCTCTCCGGCCTGCTGCACCCGACGAGCGGCGAGGTCGACGTCGCCGGTCACGTGCCGTTCAAGCGCGAAGCCGCACTGCTCGGCAAGATCACGCTCGTGATGGGGCAGAAGTCGCAGCTGATCTGGGATCTGCCGCCGGCCGAGACGTACGCGATGAACCGCGCGATCTTCGACGTGCCGCAAGCCGAGTTCGACAAGACGCTCGGCGAGCTGACCGAGCTGCTCGAGCTCGGCGACCTCATCAACAAACCCGCGCGCCAGCTCTCGCTCGGCGAGCGCATGAAGTGCGAGCTCGCGGCCGCCCTGCTCCACCGGCCGACCACGCTGTTTCTCGACGAGCCGACGATCGGCCTCGACGTCGCGATGCAGGTCGCGATCCGCGACTTCGTGCGCAGCTACAACCAGAAACATGAAGCGACCGTGCTGTTGACGTCGCACTACATGGATGACGTCGTCGCGCTGTGCCCGCGCATCATCGTCATCGATCAGGGCAAACTGATCCACGATGGCGACCTGCGCCAGCTGATCAAGACGATGGATCCCGACAAGCGGGTGTCGTTCACGGTCGTCGGCGGCGCGGCCGAAGCAGAGATCGCGAAGCTCGGCCACGTGATCGCGCACGACGGCCAGCGCTTCACCGTGCGGATCTCCGAGCGCGATATCCCCGATGCGGTCAGCCACCTGCTCGGTACGCTCAAAGCCGCGGACCTCGCGATCGAGGATCCGCCGCTCGAAGACGTGCTGCGCGTGATGTTCGGCCAGAGCAAAGCCGCAAAGAACCACAACGGGGCCGCGTGAGGTCTGCGCCGGCGCGCGCGCTGCGTGCGTTGCCGACGCTGCTCCGCATCGGTGTCGCCGAGACGGTCGCGTATCGCGCCGAGTTCCTGGTGTGGATGCTGACGGCGACGATGCCGCTCATCATGCTCAGTCTGTGGACGAGCGTCGCGAGCGAAGGCGAGTTCCAGAGCTACTCGTCGGCCGACTTCGTCGCGTATTTCCTCGGCGTCCTCATCGTGCGCAACCTGACGAGCAACTGGGTCGCGTTCCAGATCTCCGAAGAGGTCCGCTTGGGCACTCTGTCGATGCGCCTGCTCAGGCCGATCCATCCGTTCATCGCCTACGCGACGAGTCATGCGGCGGCACTGCCGTTTCGCTCGGTGATCGCACTGCCGATCGCGATCGTGCTCTTGATCAGCTCGGGCGCGAGCTCGCTCACCACCGAGCCGATGCAGCTCGCGTTGCTGCTGCCGTCGATCGCCCTCGCGTGGCTGATCACGTTCGGCATCATGTTCGCGATCGGCTGCTGCGCGTTCTGGATCACGCAGGCGTTCGGAATCTTCAACTTCTACTTCGGCCTGTGGTCACTGCTCTCCGGTTACCTCATGCCGATGAGCATCATGCACGCGAAGTTCCCGCTGATCGCAGACATCGCGCGGAGCTTGCCGTTCTATTACATGCTCGGCGCGCCGGTCGAGCTGATGACGCAGCACCTCTCCGGCGCGCAGGTCGCATCGCTGTTCGCGTGGCAGATTGCGTGGGCGGTGGTCTCGGTGCTCGCGGCGCTCGTGGTCTGGCGCAGAGGTGTGAACCACTTCGAGGCGGTGGGCGGGTGAGTCGCTACTTCTCGCTGTTCACGGTGCAGCTGCGCACGAGTGTCGCGACCGCGATGCAGTACCGCGCGAACTTCATCATCGAGGCCGTGCTGTCAGTCGCATGGCTCGCGATCGCGCTGTTGCCGCTCATCGTGTTGTTCGACCAGCGCAAGAGCGTCGCGGGCTGGGATCAGCCGTCGGCACTCATCGTGATGGCCTACTTCATGGCGGTCAAAGCGATCATGGAGGGCATGGTGACGCCGTCGCTGGTCGGGCTCGTCGAGAAGATCCGTACCGGCGCGTTCGACTACGTGCTGCTCAAGCCGGTCGACTCGCAGTTCATGGTGTCGACTGCCGGCTACGAGCCGCAGAAGGTGATCGACCTGATCGGGGCGTTCGCGCTCGCCTCGTACGCATTCTCGAAACTCGGCGTCTGGCCAACGCTGCCGCAAGTCGCTGTCGGCATCTTGCTTCTCATCGCCGGCGTGCTCGCGATGTACTCGCTGTGGATCATCTGCGCGGCTGCGTCGTTCTGGGTCGTGCGCCTCGACAACCTGATCTATCTACTGATGGCGGTGTTCGACACTGCGCGCTGGCCGATCCAGGTGTTCCGCGGTGCATGGCGGTTCATCTTCACGTTCCTGATCCCGGTCGCGATCATGACGACATTCCCGGCCATGGCGTTGCTCGGCCGCCTGTCGACGCGAACCACACTGCTGACACTCGCGGGCGCGCTCGCGATGCTCGTGATCAGCCGCCTGATCTGGCGGGCGGCGATCCGCAACTACACGAGCGCGTCGAGCTAGCGCGTCGCAATGTAGAGGTTGTCGTCGCCGTCGCGATTGCTGACGAATACGAACGTGCGGCCGTCGGGAGACATCCACGCGTCGCTCTCGTTCGCTTCGGTGTTGAAGTCGGCGAACGAAAGGGGCGCGCTCCACGTCTCGGCGCCACGGCTGCGCGTCGAGTAGTAGATATCGCTCGAAGCGCCGCTGCGCGTGCTGTGGAACATGAGCAGGGTCCGCGGCGCGTTGACCCACGTACCGCCGTCGTAGACCGGCGCGTCGAGCTCGACGAGCGGCACGGCATTGCCGAACGCGTCGGCGGTCGTCGATCGCGTCGCCGACCAAATGTCCGAGTCACTACCCATCGAGCGACCGAAGAACAGCTCGAGCGCGTCGGACGCCACGAGGTACGGCTCGAAGTCGTCTTCCACGGTCGCGAGCTCGTCGAGATGGCGCGGCGACCACGCGCTGTAGCGATCCGGCCGCGTCGCGATCCAGATGTCGTTGTTGCCGGCGTTCGGCGTGCGCGAGCTCGCGAACACGAGCGTCAGCCCGTCGAGCGAGACCTTCGGGTTGTTGATGTCGCTGGTGTTGAGCTCGGGGACGGGCGCCGGTGCCGACCACGGCTCGGTCACGGTGTTGCGAGTCGCCCGATACAACTGCTCGGTCCCGCTGCGGTGCGAGGCGAAATAGATCTCGAGCATGTCGCCGGTCAGCGACGGGTCATCGTCGACGACGGGGCTGTTGAGCTCGGCCAGCGCCACGGGCGTCGCGAATGCGGCGTCGACCACGCTGTCGAAACCGACGCGGCCACAGCCGACGCATGCGAGCGCGAGCACCCCGAAACGCACGAAGCGCCAGTATCGCAGACCGCGATAACTGGCGCCTGTTCGACGAAACTGACTACAGCGTCTCGAGGAACGCGATCAGATCGGCGAGCTGCGAGTCGTTGAGCTTCGCGGTCTCCGCCATGCCGTGCACGTTGCCGCGGTCGCGGAGCAGCGCTTCGAGCGTCGCCGCGCTGCCATCGTGATAGTACGGCGCGCTCGATGCGAGACCGAGCAGGCTCGGCGTGTCCGCTTCGGGCAGCGTCACCGTCGAGAACTTGTGCTTCTCGTTGTCGGTGAACGCCTTGCCGTCGTGGCAGCTGCGGCAGCCGACCTCGGCCGAGTCGAACAGCTTCTGGCCGCGCGCCACTTGCTGCGGCTCGCGCGTCGGGGCGGCCGGCTTCGGCAGCACTTCGAGATACGCGGTGAGCGCGGCGGTCTGCTCCTTCGTGATGCCAAACCCGCCGAGGCGCTTCATCGTGCCGGTCAAGCTCGCGGTGACGTCCGGGTCGCCGCCGTCCCACTTATATGGATGCGTGTCGAGCACGCGGCCCGCGAGCACCGGCGTCTGCAGCTCTTGCTTGTCGATGCGCCACGACAGGCCGTCGGCGCGTCCGTCAGGATGGCAGCTCGTGCATGCGAGTGCGCCACGCGCCGAGATCTGCGGCATCGAGGCGTGGAACAGCACCATGCCCTGATGCTGCTTCTCGGTCAGCACGGATGCGACGAGCGTGTCGCCCGCTTCGATCTTCGCCGCGGTGGCGAGCTTGCCCTTGGCGTCGACGACTTCGAGGCGCGTCACGCTGCGCGAGAACGAGCACCAGATGAAGAGGTTGCCGTCGGCGCCGACCGCAACACCGTCGGGACCGCAGCGGTCCTTGCCTTTCGCCAGCGACGCCGAGATGCCCTCGGCGATGCCGACCTGCGATGCGTTCTTGAGCTGGATGATCGAGTCGCTGCCGAGGCCCGCGATGTAGAGCGCGTCGCGCGACGAGTCCCACGCGAGCGCGCGCGGCTGATGCTGCGAGATCGTGGCGACGATCTGATTCGTGCGCTCCTTGTTCGTGCCGAGGAACGCGAGCTGATGCGTTATCGGCGGCTCGAAGCCACCACCGTAGCTGCCCGTGCGCTCACCGCCGCCGATCGCTTGGACCGGGGTCTCGCGCTGGAACGGGACGACCGCTTCTTGGTCGCCGAGGAACAGCGCGGTAAACGCACCGCGCGCGAATGCATCGCCACCGCCGCTGTGCCGGCCGCGCCGCATGTTCTGGGTCGACAGCGCGATGTGCTCGGCCTTGCGGCTCTCGAGCAAGTCGATCTGATCGACCGTGCCGGTGGTCAGGTACGCGACGATCGCGCGCGTGCCGTCGGGCGACACCGCGATGCCACGCGGCTCGCGACCGAGCGCCGTGCGCCACTTCTCTTTGCCGTTCGCCGTGTCGAGCGCGACCAGCGTGCGGTCGGCGACCGTCGTCACCATCACCGTCTTGCGATCGGGCGACAGCGCGATGCCGTACGGCTCCGCCGGCGTCGCATACGTCGCCGACACCTCGAGCTTGTCGCCGACCTTGACGACCTTGATCTTGTTCGCGCTGCGATCCGCGACGTAGGCGAGCTTCGCAACCGGGTCGTACGTCATCAGGCCCGCGTTCTTGCCGATCGCGACCGAGGCGACGTTCTTGCCGGCCTTGTCGGTCTTGATCAGCTGACCGCTATCCGCGTCGATCACGATCGCGCCATCCCCGACGGCAGCGATGCGTTGACCGGCGAGGTACGCGGGTGTTTCGCGGGCGGGCTTTGCGCCACCGATCGGTCGACCGAGCAACTGAAAGGTCGGCTGGCCGAAGTCTCTGGCCATTTGTCGGGCGAGCGCCGGCTCCGCGAGAGCCACGCTTGCAACACCTAATGGGACGACGGCGGCAAACAGTGATCGCATGCGCATGTGATTCCTCGAACGAACGACACAAGCACCCGATCTATTTTGCATGCGTTCACGACAACGCCCGATCCCGAGCAGTTCCGCGAATCTATCGCCGCTCGATGGTGGCCTTCACGACCTTGTCCCCAATCAACAGGGCATCCGCGGACTTCTGCCCCGCTACCACGCTCCCGATCCACGTGTAGCGGCCGTCGAGGTGAGGTGCGCGCGAGTGCATGATGAACCACTGGGAACCACCACTGTCGCGCCCCGCATCGGCGATGCCCACACCGCCCGCGACGTACCCCGCCCCATCCGCCCCACTCGCCGGCTCGGCCGGGAGCGTGTACCCCGGCCCACCCCAGCCCGACTGCGTCGGGTCGCCGCCCTGCACGACGAAGTTCGGCACGACCCGATGGAACTCGAGGCCGTCGTAGAACCCGCGCTTCGTGAGCGCGACGATCGACGCCACCGCCCACGGCGCCACATCGGGCCGCAGCTCGATCACGACCTCGCCGCGCGTGGTGGCGAGGTGCCACAGCAGCTTCTTGCCGATCACGGTCGCGACATCGGCGGGCGGTGGCTCGGCCGCTGCGGTCGGTGCCGCCGCCGACGCTTCACCGAGCGCGCGCAAACACTCGGCCGCCGCCTTCGCGCGCGCAGGCGCGCCGGCGAGGCCCGCGCGGCACACGTCGGCGGCCCCCGGCAGTGCGCGCTTGCCGAGCAACGCGTAGAGCGACGCCGCGAGCTCGACGTCGGTCTCGCTGTTCGCGCGCGAGATCAGCGCGGTCTCGAGCGTGGTGCGCATCGGATCGCCGGGCGGCGTGAGCTCGTGCAACTCACCCGCGACGTCGATCGCGGTGCCGGCAACGATCTGGTTCTTCGTCGCGAGCGCCGAGCTCACGGTGCCGATCGTGGTCGCCTGCGCCTTCGCGTCGCTGTCCTTCCACGTCGACGGCAGCATCGTGAGGCCGGCGGCCCGCACGCGCGGATCGTCGTGAGCGAGCAGCACGCGCAGCGCGGCGCGCTTGGTGTTGAGGTCGCCGTGCTTTGCGACCTCGGCGAGCAGCGGCAGCCGCAGGTGATCCGGCAGCCGGCCTCGTCCGCACGTCGCCATGCCGTCAATGGCCATATTCGCATCCGCGCTGGCTCCTGTGTTCGCCCCGGCGCTCGGTTGGTTCGGCACGCTCACCGTGGGCGCAGCTAACCCCAAACACTCGATCCACCCGCGCGTCAAAGCCGGGAGTTCACGTTTCTCGTCTTTGCCCGCCAGGTTTGCCACATGCAATGAAGTTGCATTTACTATCTGGTTGCGGGACGGATGCTGGAGCAGTGTACGCAGTGCTTCGGTGATCACCTGAGCTTCCGCTGCGCTGCCCTTGGCGAGCTCGCTCCATCTCACGAACAGTGCATCGGCAACTGCGGCGCGACCCGCGTCGTCACCATTGGGGCCGGCGAGCGCGCGCACTGCTTCGGCGGCAACGCGCCAATCGCGATCGCGCAGCGACTCCTCGATCTGCTTGCGACCCGCAGCGAGTGCCTTGCGCCGCGCGAGCCCCGCGATCGCAGACGCACGTGTCTCTGGATCGCTGTCGGGGATGCGTGCGACGAGCGCCGCGTTCACCGTGTCGTCGGCGGGCGGCTCGTGCTCGCGCGAGAGCGCGTAGGTCGCGGCGTAGCGCACGCTCGCGTCGGCGTGGACCGTCGCTTTCGCGACCTCCACACGCACCTCGGCCGACCACGCGATCTTGCGCCGACCGTGGCGGCCGAGCGCGAACGCAGCAGCCGTCGCGATCGCAACGTCTTTGTCGGCGAGCTTCGTGGCGAGCTGACGCTGCACCGTTGTGTTGCCCGCACGGCCGAGTGCTTCGATCGCGGGCAGCGGTGCGCCGAGCAGCGATGCGAGGATCTTGTCGCTGAGGCGCATCTGCGTCGCCGCGTCGAGGTCGTCGAGCGAGGCGGCGAGCCCGATCGCGTAGAGCGCGGGCGCGACGACCTGCGGATTCTTGTCGTCGAGCGCTTGCTCGAGCGCGGCGAGCGCCTTCGGTCCGCCGATCCGGCCGAGGCCGCGCAGCGCGAGCACGCGCGCATGCACATCGCCGGTGGTTCTCAGCTCGATCAGCTCGTCGACGCCCGCGCCGCGTCGCGCTTCGGCTTGCGCGATGCGAATGCGGAGCGGCGTGTCTTCAGGGACGCGCGGAGCCTCCGGCTGTTTGCTTGGACAACCGACGAGCAAACTGGTTGCAACGAAGATCGCGACACGCAGCACGCGTGCATCCTACATTGATGGCGCGTGCAACGCGTGACATCGTCTGCTCATGCGATCGTCTGCGTTCGTCGCCGCTGTAGCGTGTGTCGTGTTGCCTGCTGCGTGCGGCAAAAAAAATGAGGCCAAGAAGGAAGAGATGAAGGCCGAGACATCGGTCGCCGTCGCTCCGAAGAAGATCGTCGAGGCGAAGCAGCTGCCGCCGCTCGCTGCAGATCCTGGCGGCGCGACCGGTAAGCCGGGGTGGCAATCGGCCTTCGGCGGATTCGGCATCGATTCACCGCGGGGGATTGCCGTCGGCGGCGATGGCTCCGTTTACGTCTGCGGCTACATCGAAGGCGAGACCGACTTCGGCGGCAGCATCGGCAAGAAGAAATCGGCCGGCAAGTCGGATGCGTTCGTCGCGAAGTTTGGCCCCGACGGCAAGCTCGCGTGGGCGCACACGTTCGGTGCCGCGCGCGAGGACAGCGCGAATGCGATCGCGGTCAAGGGCGACAAGGTCGTCGTCGCCGGGACCTTCCTCGACGAGCTCAAAGTGGGCACGTTCACGAAGAAGAGCGCCGGCTCCGATGACTTGTTCATCGCGTCGTTCGACAAAGACGGCAACGCGGACTGGTTATGGACCGCGGGAGGCATCGACTCCGACGGAGTCAACGCGATCGCGGCGATGCCCGACGGCGGCTGGGTAATCGGCGGCTCGTTCAAGGACGCGCTCGAGATCACCGCGGGTGCGAAACCAGCTTTCTTGAAGGCGCAGGGCGGCAGCACCGACGCGATCTTGATCAAGCTCGCGGCCGGCGGTGACACCGAGTGGGTGAAGCAGTTCGGCGGCAACTACGACGACGCCGTGATGCATGTCGCCGTCGATGCAAACAGCTTCATCTACGTGCAGGGCCTGTTCAAAGACATCGCGGGTTGGGGCGGCGCGCAGCTCAAGGCGGGCGGCGGCTCCGACAACGACGTCGTGCTCGCGAAGTACGACGTCAACGGCGATCACGTGTGGTCGCAGCGGTTCGGCAACGCGTTCAACGAGGTCGCCGGCGGCGTCGCGGTCGATCCCGCCGGCAACGTGACGATGGCCGGCTCGTTCGAGAACAAGGGCAGCATCTCGTTCGGCGACAAAGACGATCACGTCTCGCTCGGCGAAGCCGATGTCTTCGTCGCGCGGTTCGGCGGGGACGGCAAGCTGCAGTGGGCGAAGACGTACGGCGGCGAGCGCATCGACGTCGGCTACGACGTCGGGCTCGATCAGAGCGGCAACGCCATCGTGACCGGCTGGTTCGAGGGCACCGTCGATTTCGGCAAAGGGGGCACGGTCTCGTCGAAGAACCTCAACAAGGACGTGTTCGTGATGAAGCTGAACGTCAAGGGCGATACCGTGTGGGTGTCGACGTTCGGCGACAAGGACCACGATCAAGGACGGGCCCTCGCCGTCGACGACAAGGGCAACGCGTTCGTGACCGGTCTCTACCGGTTCAAGCTGGCCCTGCTCGATCCACCCATCGAGCAAAAAATCGACACCTCCGATCCGGTGCTCTCAAAAGCGCCCAAGCCAGATGTGTTCGTCGTCAAGCTGGAGCGGTAGATCCGCACGAAATGCCCGCTAGGGGCATTTTTCTGCCATTCGGACTTTTCTCCGCGAGCGAGCGGTGCCAAAAGGGTTTCGCTTTCAAATCAAGCAGGAGAATGCACATGGCCAAAGCGAAGAAGGGCAAGCCGGGCGCCGGTGGCCCGAAAGAGATGCTGCTCGTTGCGTCGAAGGTGAAAACGATGATCAAGGCCGCCGGTTGCAACACCGCCGGCGATGCGCTCGATGGTCTCAACCAGCTCGTGGGCTGGTACATCAAGCAGGCCGCGGCCCGCGCTGGCGAGAACGGCCGTAAGACGGTCCGCGCGCACGATTTTGCGATCATGTAGATAGTTGTCGTTTTGGCCTGGGCAACCAGGAAAAACCCGGATGACGGGCATCCCCTCGGGGATGCCCGTCGTTCGTTTCGGTGCGGCGGCTTTTCGCCTACACTTTAGCGAAGGTGACGACGGGGCCTCCCCTCTACCTGGTCTCGGCATGTGGTTCGGCCGAGGAGTTCGTCGCAGCGTTCCGTCGCTACGCCGATCGTACGGGTTTGTTCATTCCATCGGCGGCGCCACTCCCGGCTGGCCGTCGCGGTCGCCTCGCGCTCACGCTCAAAGACGGCGGCGTGATGATCGAAGGCGAGGCCGAGATCCTGCAGTCGTCGGTCAAGCCCACGGTGCTGCACGGCCGCCCCGGCATGACGGTGAAGTTTGTCGAGCCCGACGAGCCGAGCAAGACCGTAATCGGCGAGCTCGAGAAAGCGCGGCTCGCGATGAAGCCCGCGCCGCCGAGCGTGCCGCCGCGTCCTGCCGAGATTCCGGCTTCGCCACGTGCGGTCCCGCCGGCGCCGGGCGGGCGCATCGACGCGGCGAACGCGCTCGCCGAGTGCGTCGTGATCGGCGATCCGGCGACGCTGACGATGACCGCAAGCGCGCCCCGCCCGGCGATGGGCAGCTTTGTCGTGCCATCGATTCCGGCGGTCGGCACGCCGCGACCGAAATCGCCGAGCACGCCACCCGACGTCGTGGCGAGCAAGCCCGCGCCTGCGGCCGAGCCGCCGAAGCCGCCGAAGCCGCCTGCAACGCCGTCG
>DATDCH010000323.1:0-8388 GCA_036524455.1 Kofleriaceae bacterium
TTCGCGGCCGCCCTTGACGTGTTCAACGGCGAGCCGAACGTCGATGCGCGCCTGCTTGCCGCACCGCGACTCGTGGTCGCGCCGCACCTCGGCTCGGCGACCGTCGACGCACGGCGGCAAATGGCGCAGCTCTGCGCCGACGGTGTAATCGCCGTGCTCACCGGCGCGCGGCCGGCGAACTTGGTCAATCGCGACGTGGCCCTGCCGGGCTAGCTACCGTTACGAATCGTTCTCGTCATCACCGAACAGCACTCCGACCCGAAGCTCGATCGCGTCGAACGGCTCGGCGCGAACGGTCTCGCCTGCGGCAGCGCGTTGCACGACGACGTAGCCGTCGCGTGACCAGCGATGGACGAGCAGGATGCGCTCGTCTGGATCGACGACCCAGTAGTACGGGACTTCGGCCGCGTGCAGCGCGCGTGGCTTGTCGACGAGATCCTGCTTTTCGTGATTCGGCGATACGATCTCGCAGACCCAATCGGGGCGAACCTGTACCGGCCACTTGGTCGGGCGTTCCGCTACCCGATCACGCCGCCATCCGGCAGCATCGTGGCAGTACAGCTCGCCATTTGCGTACTGCGTGTGGATCTCCATGAAGATCCACCAGCCGCCTGGTCCGCGGTCGCTAGGACGGCGGTTGAAGGGATCGACCGCTACACCCAGTTTGATTTCCGCGAGGCTGTGGTTGGGTGAAGGCGATGCTTTGTCGACGATCGACCCGTCGACGATTTCGAGTCGGTCGTAATCCGCACGCGCTATCAAATCCTCGATCGTGGCGCGTTTTCGCGAGGGCGTCGCCATGGAGGGAGTGTAGCAGTTCGGCGATCCGGCGAACGAAATGCAAGTGAGCGGCGCGAATCCATGCAACTCCAGCCGCAGCACTTGGCGCCGCACCGCCGATCGGCTACCACCGAGGGACCAGCGTGGAGCCGCACGTCCTCGTCGTTACCAGCTCGGGCGCCCCGCCATCCGCGGTCGTGCCCGTGCTCGCCGCTATCGAAGCGGCCGGCATGCGCGTACGCGCGATCGATGTCGGCTCGGTCGGCACGGGCGGTAGCGGCGTCGCCGATCGCATGCGCCGCGCGCTGCTCGGCGAGAACGCCGAACGCAAGCTGCGCAAGGAGCTCGAGATCAGCCCGCCCGACGCGACGGTCGTGTTCGATCCGCACTCCGCGCTCGCGCTGACCGTCGCGCGCGACCAGGTGCAGAACCCGGCGCCGGTGATCGCGGTGGTCGGCGATCTCGATCCGGTGCCCGCGTGGTCGCAGACCGATGCCGATCGGTTCATCGCGATCGACGAGCTCGCGGCGGTCGCGCTCGCGGACAACGGCGTCGAGGGTGATCGGATCCTTGTCGTCGGCGCGATCGGCGAGCGCGCGTTCGCAGAAGCCGGCAAGCAGGATCGCACCGCGCTGCGCACGCGGTTCAAGCTGCAGGGCAAAGTGGCGCTCGTCGAGGTCGCTGGGCTTGGCGCGGAAGTGACCGGTCAGCTCTCGCTGCAGCTGTCGCTGCTCGACAGTGGCTCGGCGATCACGTTTTTGTTCGATGCCGCGGGCGACGCCGATGCCGCCGCCGTGTTGCGCCGGCAGGTGCCGACCTTGGGCTTGCGCGCGAAGCTGTTCGGCGCGACGCCGGATGCGGCGCTGCTGTGGCGCGCGGCCGATGCGATCGTCGCGCGGCCGCGACCCGAGGTCGTGTCGCGCGTGATGCTGCTCGGCGGCCGGCTCGTCGCGATGATCGACGACACGCTGCCGAACGGGCCACGCGTCGCCGCAGCGCTCGAAGCACGCAAGCGCGCGATTTCGGCGAAGGGCTTGCTCATGCTGTCGAGCGCGCTCGACTCGGCGTTCGGCGGAGCGCCGCCGAGCGCGACCGACGACGGCGCCGATCAGATCGCGGATATCGTCGCGCTGGTCGCCGGCGACAAGCGCGCTGTGATCGACGAGCGCCGCAACGCTGCGCAGGCCGCGACGCGCGATCGCGTGCACAAGGCCGCTGCGGCCGTGCATGCCGCTGCGGCGCAAACCGCGATGCCCGGCGAGCTCGAGGATCTCGGCGGTGGCGGCGGGTTTGCAGAAGCGGTCGCCGATCTGCCCGACAAGGCCGAGCTCGAGCGCCTGCGCGCGGAAGTCGCGCAGCGGATGACCGAGCTCAACAAGGCGATGATCGTCGCGCGCGACGCTGCGAACGATGCCGGTGAGAAGGCGAAGGGCGCCGCCGCGCGCGGTGCCGCCGACGAGGCACGCCAGCTCGAGCGCAAGGCCGACGCCGAACGTGCGCGCATGCACGCGCTGCTGTCGGAGCTCGCGACCCTCGAAGCCGAGCTCAAGGATCTCGAGCGCACGATCAAAGACCTCGGCGACGTGCCGCGCGCATCGACCACGTCGTCGCGCCCGAGCTCGGGCTCGACCGGTGCACCACCGCGACCGCAAGCGCCACCCCGCTCGTCGATTGACGACGAGCTCGAGAAGCTCAAGCGGGCAGGGGGCGGCACCGCCGCGCCCAAAGCATCGGCACCGCGCGGCGGCAACACCGGACGCACGTCATCGAGCGGGGGTAGTGGCGCGAAGCCAACGAACGTCGACGACGAGCTCGCTGCATTGAAGAAGAAGATGCAGAACCCGCCGCCGAAGAAGAAGTAGCGCCCGCGCCGCGTGACCTCGCTTACCAGTCGCCGCGCGCGTACTCGCGGTAGCGCCACGTGCGGCCCGTCGCGTGATCGACGACCGAGTCGTCTTGCACGCGGACCGTGCGGCGCTTGTCACCGCGCATGCCGCTGCCGACCTGCAGGCGTCGCTCGGTCGCACGCGCGGAAGTCGCCGCTTCACGCTGTGCTGCGAGCAGCCGTTCGCGCAGCCGCTCGAGCGCGGTCGCGCGATTCGCGTGATACGAGCGCTGCTCGTGGGCGCGCACCGAGATGCCGGTCGGCACGTGCTTGACCCGCACCGCGGTGTCGGTCTTCTGCACGTTCTGGCCGCCGCTGCCCGGTGAGCGACACGCCGACCACTCGAGGTCGGCCTCGGGGATCACGAGCGTCGCTTCGGCCTGTTCGTCGAGCACCGCGACCGTGATCGTGCTCGAGTGCACGCGGCCGCGCTTCTCGGTGGGCGGCGTCCGTTGCCACCTGTGGCCCCCGACCTCGCCTTCGAACAGGGCGCGCACAGCTTTGCCGCGCACGCGGATGACCACGCGACCGGCGCGGCGCTCGAGGACCTCGACGCTAAAGCGACCTCCGGGTTGCGAGGCGCGTGTAGATCACGAGCTGCTCTTCGACCAGTTGTTTGGCATCCGCACCACCTTCGGCTGCACGGATCTCGACGATGACAAGTGAGGTATCCATGACGATTCCTTTGTCCAAAGCTTCAAACAAAACGTTAGCGATCCGAACGACTCGATCGTCGTCGGCGGCTACGTCTCGCGAAGCGGGAGCAGGGACATCACGTGCTCTTGCTTTACCATGCGCGTCTGGGACCGGCGATAGATTTTCGCGCAGGGGTATAGAGTGGGCGCATGGGTTCCGCCGCCACCGATCTGACTGCTGCCGCCACGATCACCAGCATCAATCCGGCGACCGGCGAACCACTCGGCGATGTGCCGGTGATGACGGCGGAGCAAGTGAAGGCGGCCGTCGACGCGGCGCGCGCTGCGCAGCGAGAGTGGGGCAAGTTGCCGGTCGAGACGCGGTGTCGGCGCGTCACGAAGTTCGCCGACCTGCTGATGGCGCGCGCCGAGGAAGTGATCGACCTGCTCGTGCGCGAAGCGGGCAAGACGCGCCTCGAGGCGCTCGGCATGGAGGTCGTGCTCGTCGCGGACCTCGTGCGCTACTTCACCAAGCACGCGCCCGAGCTGCTCGAGCCCGAGCCGGTGCCGCTGCACTTGATGAAGCACCGCGCGAGCTATCTGCACTTCGTGCCGCGTGGCGTGGTCGGCGTGATAGCGCCGTGGAACTTTCCGTTCTCGATTCCGCTTGGCGAGACGATGATGGCGCTGATCGCGGGCAACGCTGTGGTGCTCAAGCCGAGCGAGGTCACGCCGCTGATCGCGATGAAGGCGCGCGAGCTGTATCTCGCGGCCGAGCTGCCGCCGGAGCTGTTTCAGATCGTGACGGGTCGCGGGGCGACGGGCGCTGCGCTGATCGATAGCGGCATCGACTACTGCGTGTTCACAGGCTCGGTCGCGACCGGCAAGAAGGTCGCGGCGGCGTGCGGCGAGCGGTTGATCCCGTGCACGCTCGAGCTCGGCGGCAAGGCACCCGCGATCGTGTGCGGCGATGCCGACCTCGATCGCGCCGCGCAGGCGGTTGTGTGGGGCGGGTTCGCGAACGCCGGCCAGGTGTGCGCGTCGGTCGAGCGCGTCTACGCGGTGGACGGGATCCACGATGCGCTCGTCGAGCGCGTGGTGCGGCTCGCAAAGGAGCTCCGCCAGGGCGATGCGAGCGCGGTGCAGGACGTCGACATGGGCGCGATGACCTGGGACGCACAGGTTGCGAACGTCGAGAAGCTCGTCGATGCGGCGGTCGCCGCCGGCGCGACGCTCGAGACCGGCGGCAAGCGTAGACCGGGACCTGGCCTGTTCTTCGAGCCGACGGTGCTCACCGGTTGCAAGCAGGACATGGACGTCATGCGCAAGGAGATCTTCGGCCCGGTGATTCCGATCATGCGCGTGCAGACCGAGGACGAAGCGGTGCGGCTCGCGAACGATTCACACCTCGGGTTGCTCGCGTACGTGTTCACGCGCGATCGCGAGCGCGGCAAGCGACTCGCCGAGCGCATCGAGGCTGGCACCGTGATGATCAACGATGTGCTCAACACGTACGCGTGTCCCGAGACGCCGTGGGGCGGCGTCAAGCAGAGCGGCATCGGCCGAACGCACTCGATCCTCGGGCTGCGCGAGCTGTGCGAAACGCGGCACGTCAATCACGACCGCGTCGCGCTCGGCCGCGAGGTCTGGTGGTACCCGTACAAGGAAGGCACGTTCCGCGCGCTCCTGCGTGGCGCACGCCTACTGTTCGGCAAGCGGCCCTGGCAGCGCTAGAGCGCGAGCTTGGGCGACGACGCCCGCGCCACCGGTGCAAGCAGAACCGGATTGCCCGCCAACCCGCGCAGCTCTTCGTCGGTGAGCAGCACGCCGCGGAGCTCGTAGCGCCGCGGTACGACGAGCGCGAGCTGATAGCCGGTGCCGCTGAGCGCGCGATCGACGTCGCCGACGAATCGGTTGACCGCGGCGCGATCGCTCACACCGGCGAAGATCTTGATCGAGTGCACCACCTCGCCGAGTGCGAACCGCACTTCGTCGACCTCGCACGCCAGCTCCGTGATCGCGAGCTTGGCCTTCGCGTGGCGCGCGAGCGGCGCGAGAAAGTCGCGCACGCCACTCGCGGCGTCGAACGTCTGCGCGCCTTCGGTGAGCTTCCAGTACCACTCGTTCTCGATCACGAATCCCGCGCGCGTTAGCTCGACCGCCACGCGCAGTTTGTAGTCCGGAGCGCGTGCGCGGCGAAAGCTACTTCGCGCGTCCGTAGCGATCTTCGAGGCGGACCACGTCGTCGAGCTCCGTCGTCGAGACCTCGAGCACGTCGGTGTCTTCGATCGCGATCATGCGATGTCGCATCAGCGGCGTGACGTGGAACGGCTCGCGCGGACCGAGCTCGGTCATCTGCGGCGATTGCCCTTCGGCGAAGTGCTCGAACCGCAGCTTGCCGGTGAGCACCATGATCGTCTCGTCTTTGACGCGGTGGTACTGCAGCGACAGCGCCTCGCCGGCCTTGATGTGGAGGATCTTTCCGACGTAGCGATCCGTCTTCGCCCAGATCAGCTCGTGCCCCCAGGGCTTATCGACTTTGGTCACTTCTTCGGCTTTACCGGCGTCTTGGGCGGGGTCTTGGGCGGCGTCTTGTCGGGCGGGATGTTGCCGGTCGCAATCGGATCCTGCGTCGTCGGCATCTCGATCTTCGGCGTCGCGCCGGGGATTTCTTCGCGGCGATCGACGCGGCCGTCGAAGTCGTCGTCGTAGAGGATCGCGATCAGGATCGTGTCCTTGTACTGGAGCCACTCGTCGGGCTGGTTGTCGCCGTTGCGGTCGTGGCGCACGGCGGTCAGCATGCCCGCGGTGTCGTAGAGCTCTTTGCGCTCGAATCGGCCGTCGCGATTCTGGTCGCGCTCGATCTCGGCGTAGTGGCCGGTCTTGGCGTCGAACACCGCCGACATGTTGAACGTGCCGTCGTAGTCGTAATCGGTCTTCTCGAAGACCGGGTTGCCCTTGCGGTTATAGGCGACGACCCAGTCCTTCTTGCCGTCCATGTTGATGTCGGCCTGCTTGCACGTGAGGAACTCGATCTTCGTGCCGCCCTCGTCCTCGGTCTTGTAGAGGCGCCACACGTCGGGGCGGTTGTCCTTGTTGACGTCGCTAGTGACGACGTTCTTGCCGGCGGTCTCGCACAGCGTGGGATCGACTTTCGGGATTTCGAGCGAAGCGGTGTTCTTCGGAGCGGTGTCCTGCTTCTTGCCTTTGCAGGCCGCGAGGAGGACAGCGATCGCAACCAGTTTCCAGAGCTTCGCCATCACGCTTGGAGCCTAGTCGGTGGGCGGAGGAGCCGCAACCATTGACCATGTGCATATGGTCACGTAGGGTCACCCATCTTGGCGCGCAAAAAGATCTCGACGACGGTGTACATCACGCCCGAGCAGGACGCGCAGCTCAAGGCCTTGCACAACCGCACCAAAGTCCCAGTCGCCGAGTACATCCGGCAGGGCATCGATCTGGTGCTCGACAAGTACCGCGATCAGCTTCCCGGCCAGGTGGACCTCCACCTCGGCTCACGCTAACTAAGCCCTGGCCGTCGATGTCGTTCCCTCCTGAGCGGATTCGCAACTTCTCGATCATCGCGCACATCGATCATGGCAAGACCACGCTCGCCGATCGCGTGCTCGAAGCGTGCGGCGCCGTCACCGCGCGTGAAGCGCAGGATCAGATGCTCGACTCGATGGATCTCGAGCGCGAGCGCGGCATCACGATCAAAGCGCAGTCAGTCCAGCTCCACTACAAAGCCGACGACGGCCAGACCTATCAGTTCCACCTGATCGACACGCCGGGCCACGTCGACTTCCACTACGAGGTGTCGCGCTCGCTCGCCGCGTGCGAAGGCGCGTTGCTCGTCGTCGATGCCGCGCAAGGCGTCCAGGCGCAGACCCTCGCGAACGTGTACGTCGCGCTCGACAACAACCTCGAGATCGTTCCGGTCCTCAACAAGATCGATCTCCCGGTCGCCCGGCCCGAGGAGATCAAGCAGCAGATCGAGGACACGATCGGGCTCGACGCGAAGAACGCGTGCCTGGTTTCGGCAAAGACCGGTGTGGGCATTCACGAGATGCTCGAAGCGGTCGTCGAGCGGATTCCGCCGCCGAAAGCGGATCGCGAAGCACCGCTCTCGGCGCTGATCTTCGACAGCTGGTTCGATCAGTACCGCGGTGTCGTCGTGCTCGTACGTGTGATGGCCGGGACGATCAAGCTGGGCACCAAGCTCAGGTTCTGGGCGACCGAGCAGACGTACGACTGCACGATGATCGCGGTGCGCAAGCCGGCGCTGTTCGAGATCGACACGCTGGAGGCCGGCCAAGTCGGCATCCTCGCCGCCGCGATCAAGGACATCGCACACGCACGCGTCGGCGATACGGTCACCGACGCCGATCGCCCGTGTGATGCACCGCTGCCTGGCTTCAAGACGGTCAAGCCGATGGTGTTCGCGGGCCTGTTCCCGGTCGACGCCGCCGACTACCAGGACCTCAAAGACGCGCTCGGTAAGCTCGTCCTCAACGACGCGTCGGTGACGTACGAGCCCGAGACGTCGTCGGCGCTCGGCTTTGGGTTTCGCACCGGCTTCCTCGGTCTGCTCCATATGGAGATCATCCAGGAGCGGCTCGAGCGCGAGTTCAACCTCAACCTCATCACGACGGCGCCGAGCGTGCGCTATCGCGTCAAGCTGCAGGGCGGCGAGATCCTCGAGCTCGACAATCCGGCGAAGGTTCCGGATCAGGGCAAGTACGAAGCGATCGAGGAGCCGATCATCCTCGCCACGGTCCACCTGACGCAGGAGTACGTAGGCCCGATCATGCAGCTGTGCCAGGAACGGCGCGGCGTGCAGCAAGGTCTGCATTACGACGCAGGTGGCAGAGTTCGCGTCGTCTACGAGATGCCGCTGGCCGAGGTGGTGTTCGGGTTCTACGATCGACTCAAGACCATGTCGCGCGGCTACGCATCTCTCGACTACGAGCCGGCCGGCTATCGCGAGGCGGATCTGATCCGGCTCGACGTGCTGGTCAACGGCGAGCGCGTCGACGCGCTGTCGAACGTCGCGCACCGAGACACCGCGTATCACCGCGGTGTCGAGCT
>DATDCH010000324.1:0-2526 GCA_036524455.1 Kofleriaceae bacterium
GCCACCACCGCCACTGCCGTCGTCGCCTTCGACGGAAGTTGCACACCCGTACAACGAAAGGAACAACACGATCGTTGCAGCACGCTTGAGCATGAAAAACCTCGCTTTGTGGATGCCTCGACCTAATTGCAAAGCAATTGCCACTGCGATCACGCGACGCGTTCGTTGGAGTTCACCGCGCGTGCTGCTCGCGACGTGCAATGCGCTGCGCGACCGCACGCGTGCGAGCGGGGACCTCGATCCTCAGGCACAGTCCCGGATCGTCGTCGAGAAATTGCCGAGCCGCACAGCTGACGTCATGGCCCTCACCACGTAGCGAGCACAACCGCAAGACAGCGGCGAGCCTTCGAACATCGAAGTGGTCGCCAAGTCAACCTCGCGGCCCGCAACCGAGCTCGATCGGCGCTGGCTGCGAGCGCTGGGAGCAGCTCCAACATGCGATGGATCGGCAGCAACGCGCTCATTAGAGCGATCGCACCGTAGTTGCCCGTTACGAATCGCGCTCCCGACGTTATGTGGCAAGATGCGCGCACCTATGCACCGCATCGTCGTCGACGCGATGGGAGGCGACCACGCACCCGATGAGGTGGTGCGTGGCGCGGCCGAAGCGTCACTGGCGTTGACCAACGCCGAGATCATCCTGGTCGGCGACGCGGCGGTGCTCGGGCGGCTGCTGCCGCGCATGCGCCACGACGGCGCGCGCGTCCGCGTCCACCACGCGCCGGCGTTCGTCGAGATGGACGAGAAGCCGGCCGAGGCGCTGGCCGCCAAGCCCGAGGCGTCGATCGCGGTGGCCGCGGATCTCGTCGCGCGTGGCGAAGGCGATGCGCTGGTGTCGGCGGGCAACACCGGTGCGAGCGTGCTCGCGTGCGCGCGGCGCTGGACGCTGCTCACCGGTGTGCGCCGCGCTGCGCTCGCAGCCGTGTACCCCACCGAGCTGCGTCGCGGCGAGAAGGACGATCCGTTCTCGCTGATCCTCGATGTCGGCGCGACGATCGACGCGACCGCCGATGACCTTGTCGGCTTCGCGGTGATGGGCTCGGCGTACGCGAAGCTGATCTCGCAGAACCGGCGGCCGCGCGTCGCGCTGCTGTCGAACGGTACCGAAGCGGGCAAAGGTCCGCCCGAGGTCGTCGAGGCGAACGCGGCGCTGGTCGAGACGACCGAGCTCAACTTCATCGGCAACATCGAGGGTCTCGATATTCCGCGCGGCGTCGCGGACGTCGTCGTGACCTCGGGCTTCGTCGGCAACGTCGTGCTCAAGATGCTCGAGGGCGTGAGCGAGACGGTGGTTCGGCTCGCGCGTTACGCGCACAAGGAACGGCTCGCGTGGCGGCTCGGTCTGGTCGCGCTGTCATCTGCGATCGATCAGCTCAAGGAAGTCACGGATTGGCAGCAATACGGTGGCGCGCCGCTGCTCGGTTTCACGCATCCGTTCATCAAGGCGCATGGCCGCTCGAACGCGCGCGCGGTGCAGAACGCGGTCAAGGTCGCGCACAAAGCGCTCGCCGGTAATCTGTGCGGCAATATCGCGCGCACGATGGCCGAGCTCGACGAACGCGCACAACGTCGCGCGTCGAGTCAGTCCGACGTGGTTGGTGCGTGATGTTTCGCCGGATCACGGGCTTCGCGTCCTGGCCCGTCAGAATCGGCGCACGCATCGGCTTGTTCGAGCCGGCGCCGCCCACGCTCGCGCCCGGCGAGAAGCTGCCGAAGCACACGTTCCGCTGGGACCTCGACAAGACGTATCTGCGCACCGAGTTCGACTCGCTGAAAGATCTCGCGAAGAGCGCGATCGAGACCGCGGCCGACAAGCAAGCGTTCCCCGGCGCGACCGCGTTGTTGCGCGCGCTGCGCCAGGACGGCAACCGGATCTGCATCGTATCGGGCAGCCCGACGCAGATGCGCCAGGTGCTCGCCGCGAAGCTCGCGCTCGATGGCGTCGAGTACGACGAGTTCGTGCTCAAGAACAACTTGAAGAACATCCTGCGCGGTCGGTTCCGCGCGTTGCGCGCGCAGATTCCATACAAGCTGCCCGCGATGCTCGCGTCGCGCATCAACGTGCCGGCGCCGAACGAGACGCTGTTCGGCGACGATGCCGAGGCCGACGCGATCATCTACTGCCTCTATGCCGATCTGATCGCAGGCGCGGTTTCGCTGCATGATCTCGAGCGCGTGCTCACGGCAACGCGCGCGTATGAGGACGATGCGCAGCGCTGTCTCGATCTCGCGCGCCGCGTACCGCCGGCGCAGGCGCCGACGCGGATGTTCATTCATCTCGATCGCCGCTCGCCACCGCTGGGCTTTCGCCGGTTCGGGCCGCGGCTCGTGCCGGTGTTCAACTATTTTCAGGCCGCGCTCGTGCTCTACGAAGACGGCGTACTGACCGCACGCCAGGTGATTTTCGTCGCACTGGAAATGATCGATTCGGGGCAATACGCGCTCGGCCACCTCGCGACGAGTGTGCAAGACGTGATTCGTCGAGGTCGCATGTCGCGAGAATCGGCGTTGCGGCTTACGGAAGAA
>DATDCH010000325.1:0-7078 GCA_036524455.1 Kofleriaceae bacterium
AGCAGAGCGAGAAGCTGTCGAGCGAGATCAAGCGCAACTTCAAGACGACGTTCAAGACCTCGACGGAGATCACGGACACCTCGAGCAAGCGTTACGTCCTCCAGAACAATACCGAGAAGCTCGTCAACTACGAGCTGCGCCGCAAGATGCGCAAGGTCGGCGTGCAGGTTCAGGACATCGGCGTCGCGCTGTGCTGGCACACGTTCGTCGACGACGCGGGACGGGATCTCGGGATCGCCAAGCTCGTCCATATGGGCGAGCCGCCGCAGCTGGCCGACCTCAAGCAACCCGACGCGCCCGAGATGCCGACCGCGCAGGCGCAGCAGGTCAGCATCACGATCCCGTTCGTCGGAATCGACACCGACGATACCGACAACGCCTATACCGATGGTGTCGAGACCGAGGTCTGGGCTCTCGATAGCACCGAGCACATCCTCGCCGACTTCGACTACAAGATGACGTTCACGTCGCCGGGCTACACACTGGCCGGCGTCGATCTCGATCCATCCGGCTTCGACGCCAAGCTCTCGGTACGAAACCTCCGCTCGACGGGTGGCTCGAGCGCCGGCACGTTCACCATCCATCTCGACTACGTCAACTGGAACGGCCAGAACCAGATTCCGGTCAAGGTGACGCTGCGCTGGGATCCGAGTGACGCCGTGCGCGACGCGGTGACCGCCCAGTACAACGCTCGGATGTCCGAGTACAGCCTCGAGAAGGCGCGCCGGTTCAAGGAGGCGTTCTACGAGTCCGCGCGCGAACGCATCAAGCTCGCGAGCGGTATCACGCCGCGCCCCGCGGAGGACTTGCGCGAGGAAGAACGCACGGTCGTATACCGCGCGCTGATCAGCCAGCTGATGAGTGTCGGCACCAACCAATCGAAGCATGTCATCTCCGAGCTCGTGCGCTCGCTCTTCGATGTCGACAAGATGCTCTACTTCGTCGCGCCTGAATGGTGGACGCCGCGACTGCATCGCAGCGGGCAGCATCTCGGCGAAGAACCCGACACCGGGACGCCGCCGGTGGGGCCGGTCGTGTCACCGGTCGGCGGTGTGAAGGTGAAGACGCGCGCGTACGCGGGCCTCTTGACCAAGGTCGCCGGGGTCGCATCGACGTTCGGCAGCAGCGCGCGAGGCACGTCGATCACGGCCGAGAACATCGTCGACTGGGGCGGCGCGAAGGAGCTCAACCGCGACAGCTACTACATCACCGAGGAGAGCCAGCCCGCGCGCCTCGGCTCGTCGCTCGGGTGGCTGTTGCAGCTCGACGGCGACGACCTGCGCAACGCGGTCCTCAACTCGCCATGGGTGAAGGCGGTCATCCCGATTCGCATCGGCAAGGAGCGCGCGGCACTCAACTGGCTCATGCAGGCACACGTCGAAGGCTCCGATGGGCTCGATGCCGAGTACGTCGCGACGCCCGAGGATCCCGAGGAGCTGCACTCGACACCGGAACACACGGTGACGATCCGCGAGGCGATCGAGCACTTGATCGACGGCATTCACGAGTTCGATCGCAACGCCCGCACGCCGATCGTTCCGAACCCGACGGATCCCGACGACCCGCGCAACCACTTCGCCGGCAGTCTTCCGACCGAGGCGGTGTTCGAGCACGGCTTCTATCCCCTCAAGGGCGGCGTGCGATTCGACGGCGAAGCGACCGCGCAGGAGATCTTCTCGCAGTGGGTCGAGATCCTGCCGACCGATCAGGTCGCCGCGCTCGCGGTCGAATACGACCCGAAGACACTTCAAGTACGAGACGAAGAGGACGACGAAGACGACGACATCTGATGGCGAAGCCGAAGATCAAACCGCCGATCCGGCCGGTGATGCCGGTCGCGCCGGTGACGCCGCAGATCGCGCCGTTGCCGGCGTCCGCGCAGGATGTGGCGAGCGACCGCGAGTTGCTCGAGGACCTCGAGCGGTTGAAGAGGCTCGGCGTGACCCACGCCGACCGCTTCCTCGCCGCGTACAAGGCATTCGGGGACGAGTTCAAGTTCCAGGATACGTTGCGCGCGCTGGTCGACGCGTTCCCGCACACCATCCCGCCGAGCGAGATCGATTCGCGGTTCTATGTCCACCTCGCACGGCTCGCGGCGGAGGCGTATGTCTTCGACATCGATCCCGAGATCGACCAGGAGGAGAGTTACCTCCACCTGTTCTTCACCGATAGCCTGTCTCACCTGAACGGCTTGTCGGAGCACCGTCGCTTCATTCACTTCGTGGCGCGCCGGCTCGTGGTCATGTCATCGGCATCACTCGACACGACGATGCAGCGGATCCAGCTCGAGAAGGCGGCCGCGCTGTTCAACTTCATGCGCCGCGAGCTCGCCGCCGAATACAACCTTTCGGGGATCAGCAACACGCAGCTGGAGCAGTACCGGCTGCTGCTGTTCAAGGTCATCCAGAAGCACTATCAGTTGCTCGCCGATCACCTGTTCAAGACGGCGCGTGGCGCGAAGTACAAGCAAGCGTTGAAACAGCTCGACGAGATGTTCGAGATCCTCGACGGGACGGATCGACCTCTCGATCCACCGCCCCACGTGGCGGCGTTTCGCTTGGAGAAGAAGACGTTTCGCGACTACTTCGATCCGAAGAAGGCCAGCGACTTCAACTTCGCGTTCTTCACGAAGGGCGCCCCCGATCTCACCGACGATGGGCCGGAGGTCCTGTTTCACGACGTGCTCGTGACACGTCACGCGCAGCGTGTCTTCCAGCACGACGTGCGGCCGGGCTTGCACCGGCCGGGCAGCCACGTGTTTCCCGATCCGCCGAGGCTTCACGACAACAAGTCGTGGCAGGAGTGGGCGCGAAAGATGTGGGACAGCGCGTTGCGGGGCAAGGCGACGCAGGATGCGCTTACCGAGCTCTGCGGGTACCTGACGCGCTATTTCAACGTGCTCAGTGCGCACGTCCCATTCGACCTCGAGGAGGGCGGCAAGACTCCAAGCTACCTGACGCGCAGGTTCCCGCGCGCGATCACGGGCAGTGTCGTCCACGACTGCCTCGTCTATGCAGCTCGCGGCATCTTCATCCTCGGGCGGTTGTTCGCGGCGGCCACGAAGCCGTCGTCTCTGAGCGACCCGAAGATCTGGATGATCGAGATGCCGGTGCATGTCGGTGTGATGATCCGGATGAACTTGACTGGCAGCATCGCGAAGAAGGATGCGCTCGTCGTGATCAATAACCAGAGCGTTACCGTCATCGAGCTCGATCCCGCTGACACGCTGAACGATGCGGCCGCGGAGGTCGTGAAGGGCATGTATGGCGGATTGAAGACCACGGTGCTCATCCACGAGATCACCGCGAAGATCACGGACGCGAAGTCGCTGTGGAAGCAGGTCAACAAGATCGCGTCCCGGCCGTCGGTCCTTCCGTACAAGGATCCGATGCAACCGGAGCTGGCCTATCTGTTGTTCAGTGCCGAGAGTGCAAAGATCGCGAAGGACCTCAAGCGTCAGCTCGGCGCGCTGTTCTATCCGATGAGCGACCGGCTCGCCGGCGTGAAGCCGGCTGACCGTACGGCCGCCTATGAAAAGGAGCTCACGTCGTACAGTGAAGCGATCGATGCCGCGTTCAACAACGCGAAGCACGAGTTCGACCACATCGCGAAGTCTCGCGCGGACGAGATCCGAGAGGATCTCGACGCCAACCTTCATCGCGCGCCGAAGGGCAGCGAGGTCATCGATACCAAGGACGCGCTGCACGACTGGGAGAAGGAGCGGGTGACGTACAAGCTCGCCATCCAGGTTGCCAAGCGAGCACTGGACCTCCATCCGATCGATCCGGAGGTCTTGCTCGCGCACCACGGATTCCCCGAGGCGGTGCAGTGAGTGCGATTTGAGACCGATGCAGATGATTTGCCGCTGCCGCGATCGTCCTACGCCGCCGCGCGATCTTCGACATGCCGATCTTCGAGGGACGACACGGCTGGTTCTGGCGCAACCGAACCGATGGCGTCATCACGGTCACGCTTAAGACGAACGGCGACTACCAGGAGATCAAAGAGCTGAAGTGACCTGTCCGGTTCGAACGCTGATTCGCGAGCTCTAGCCCGACACGCCTGATTTTACAGGGGTTTGGACCAGTCCACGCCTCGTGTAGCGTCCGTGCGATCGGCGCGTGGACGCTACTTTCGGGGCGGTTTCAGGGGCCACCGACGCAACGCACCGTACGACGCGCGATGCGGTCGGCACGTATGGCGGCGCCTTTACCATGAGCTTCGAGCGAGGAATCTCTCGGGGACGCGATCACGGTGGGGGAGCCACGCCCGCACCGGACCAGCCCACGTTGACGGGTGCGGATCGGGCGCATCAAGCAACGGTCGCATTCGATCGCGGAACGCGGGAGGTGCGTGCCGCACTCGATGAAATGAGCGCGGCGCGTTCGGCGAACGACCCCGAGCGTTGGGGCAGCGCACGGAGCGGGCTCGACGCGGCGCTGAAGTCGGCGCGGCGCGCCGGTGAGCGTGCGCGGGCGCATGGACACGATGCGACACCAGAGGTGAAGGCGCTGCTCGACGCATCGGTCGAACGGCTCGGCGAGCTCGATCGCGAAGCCGCGTCGATGGCGGAGGCACCCTCGGGGCTGACGGCAATCAGTCGCGAGGCGGAGATCAAGGCGATCCTCGCCGAGCCGATCGAAGGCAGCAGCGCGTCCGGCCACAGCCGCAAGGAAGCGGCGCTGCGGGCCGAGCTCGATTCGCTCGACGCATCGGAGTGCCGCACGCTCGCGCAGCGCCTGCGCCGGGCCCGCGCGAACGATGCGCTCGCCGTGTTGTTCGGCCGGCTGGTTCCGGAGCGACGCCAGCGGCTCCTCGCGTTTCTCGACGATGCACGCAAGCGCGATGCGAAGCGCGGCGCATCGAAGCGGGCCACCGCTGCGAAGCAAGAGGAGGCGCGCAAGCTGGTCGTGCGCGCAGCCGTGGCGCTCTCGCTTCCGACCGTACCGGTCCGACTCGACGAGCACGCGCGTGAACGGACCGAGGCACTCGGCACGAACGCGGCGATGTCGGGCGGCGAGGTCCTGCTGCATCCCGAGCACTTCGATCCGCAGGGTCCCGAGGCTCTCGAGACCGTGGCGCACGAGCTCGTGCATGTCGCGCAGCTCGGCGTCGACGGCGAGCACGGGGATGCGGAGGGCGAGGCGCACCGGATCGCCGAGCAGGTCGCCGCAGGCAAGCAGGCCGACCTGCCGCGCATCAAGCTGAGCGGCGAGGCCGGTCGCGGCGCGAAGAAGCCCGCGAAGCCTGTCGAGCCGAAGAAGCCCGAGCCATCGGCCGAGGACCTCGCGCGCCGCGAGCAGATGCTCGGTTCGCTCAGCCTCGTGACCGCGCGCTGGAAGGCGATCGGCGGCACGATGTTCACGCCGGTCGAAGTGCCGGAGGCGCAGCCGCCCGAGACGTTCAAAGCGGCGGCGTACGAGCTGATCGTCGTCGATGATCGCGATGTCGAGCCGGTGGGATTGGCGCTCGCCGGACCCGGCCGCGAGAAGCACGCGATCGCGCTCGAGATGGCGAGGCGGACGATCCTCTTCGACCGCCCGCATCTGGCGAAGATCGACGGCGACATCAAGTACCTCGCGAGCGGCGGCGATTTCCAGTTCAGCGCGACGCGGCTCGTCGCCAGTCACGCGGTCGCGAGCCCGCTGGCCAAGAACGCGATCCGCAAGATCGGCTCGCTCGCGCTCGGTCCGCTGTGGGACTACGCGGTTGGCGCCGCGGGGGAGCACGGAACGCGGATCCGGCGCAGCCAGCTCGAGTCCGAGGGGCATGTCACCGAGTACGTGATCATGTGCTCGGGCGCCGGTGGCATCGAGCGCCAGCAGGGTTGCGTCGCGCTGTTCAAGACGCTGCAAGCCGGTGCGCCGGTCGCGCCGCTGCCGCTCGCGGAGGCGCCGAAGGACGCGCCGGCGATCGTCGAGGAAGCAAAAGCGCTCGGCAACGCGATCAAGCACGCCATCGGCAAGGCCAACAAGGCCGGCATCATTCCCGTCGAAAAGCTCCAGCCGCTCGACAAGCTGCTCGAGAAGGCAACGCCACGCGCCCGCGAGCTCGTGTTCGCGAACGAGGCCGTGATGGGCGAGCTCGCGCGCAAGCTCGCACCGGACCAGGCGACCGCGCTGCTCGGCAAGCTCGACACCATCGAGGAGCTGTACCAGCAGATCAAGCCGAGCCTCCCCCTCTCCGCGAAGGTGCCGACGGTCGTCACCGGCGTGAAGCTGCCGCTGCCGAAGCTCGACATCAACAACACGTCGTATCCGGCGCTGCGCGCCTGGCTCGAGGCACGCGCTGGTGATCAGGGCGTGCGGACGCGCGTGTTGCAGCACACCAGGCTCAAGACCGACGTCATCGATCGATTGATTCTCGAGCAGCAGCGGCTGATCTATCGGCTCATCGCGCGCGGCACGGTCGTCGCGAATGCCGAGGACCGCGCGTTCGAGGCCGCCGAGCTCGGGCATGGTGCGGACCTCGTGCGCGCGATACGTGACCTCGCGGGTACGGATCCGAAGCGGTTTGCAGAGCTCGAGCGCGACTCGATGTTCCGGCGCGCTGCCGAGAAGATGACGAAGCCCGTGTCGGTCGACGGCGTGATGTTGAAGCCGTGGGACGTCTGCCAGACGATGTGGGGACGCTCGCCGGGCATCGCGGCGGATCCGCTCGTCGGTGGCGTCAGCCAGGTGAATCTGACCGGCAACGACCTGCCGCTCACCGCCGACGAGCGTCACACACTCGACAGCAAGCTGTTCAACCCGACGCTCGAGATCATCCGGGCGCAGGTATTCTACAAGCCGCAGAGCGCCTGGGACTTCAAGCCGCTGCCGCGCGCGCAGAAGGTCCTCGACTGCCTTCGCGAGTTCGAGCGCCTCGCGGCCGACAAGACGCTTCGCGATCTGCTGCAGCGCGATCATGTCGTCGCCGGAGTCGCGCTGGCGCAGCGCTTCGAGCGCCGGTACGGCACTGACCTGCGGACGTGGATCTACGAGAGCGGTGGCCCGCACATCCGCAGCGGTGTCGCGCGGATCCTGGGGACCGAGCAGGGCGCCTCGGTCGGAAACTTCAACGGCGAGCTCGTCACGCT
>DATDCH010000326.1:0-14234 GCA_036524455.1 Kofleriaceae bacterium
GCCGGCAACGCACGCGTCGCACGCTGCATCGTGGGCGCGAACTGCCCGACGCAGGTCGCCGGCGTGAGAGGCAATGGTCTCGCATTCAACGGGATGCAGGGCGCGCGCGTCACCTACGGTGCGTGGCTCGCGACGCCGACCGCGTTTTCGATCGCCGGGTGGATCTATCTCGACGTTCAAGTCGACCAGGTCGCGTTCGCGAAGCCGTGGGGTAGCGGCTCGCTCGATTCATGGGGCATCACGGCGTGGGCGCCGCCGAGCACGGCGGGCACGTGCCTCGAGACCGTCAACGCGGCTGCCGCTAACCAGAGCGTCTGCGGACCGATCTTGCCTGCCGGTCGCTGGTTCCATGTCGTCGGCCGTTGGGACGGCACCAGCAAGGCGCTGTTTATCGACGGCGTCAAGGCGGGCGAGCTCCCGAACGCGACCGTGTCGCAGATCGACAACCACGACATGCTGCTCGGCGGCGACGAGAACATGGGCATGCCCGCGTATCAATTCCAGGGCCAGCTCGACGAAGTGCAGATCTACGACCGCGCGCTCACCGACCCAGAGATCGCGATGCTCGCGACGCCCTGAAGTGCGCGCTCACTCGTGCGGGTAGACGCAGCTCGGTGCGAGCAGCATGCCGTCGTCGCCGGTATCGAGCTGCGACCAGCCCGCGGGCGACGGCACTTTGATCAACACGCCACGCCCGCACGGAATGTTCGGGCAGCCCGCGAGGAGCCAGATCGCCGCGCGCTGCTCGTGGCGGCCGTAGACCGGCGACACGCCGACGACGGCGCACCACGGGCAACGAAACGTCAGGCGCGGCTCTTCGCCGTCTCGCTTCCACAGCTGCGCAGACACGACTTCGCATCGTGCACGATGTCACGCGACATGGAAGCGGCCGTGATCACGCGACAGATTTGTCGCGATCGCTGCCAATCGGCTTTTTCGTTGCGACATGGCGCGACTGCCGGGTTAGAGGGTCATGAAGACCTGGATCATCTGTGGATTGCTCCTCGCGACCGCCTCGCACGTGCGCGCCGAAGGAAACGAGATCGACGTGCGGGCATTCGAATTCCTCGACGTCATCGAGACGAACGACGGCAGCGTGTGGAAGGGAGTCGTCATCGAGCAGACGCCGAACGTCAGCTACAAGATCGCGATCGCGGGCGGCAGTATCCATGTCATCCCCGCGAGCGACGTGCAGCGGCTGTCCAAGCAGCCCAACCGCGACTATCGCAGCCCGCGCACGCAGGCGACGCTGCGCGATGGCGGCGTCGAGCAGACCTACGAGCCCCGCGCGAAGTTACCCGCACCGTTTGCGCGCGACGGGCTGCGTCTCGATCCCGAGCTCGCGATCATCTTCCCGACCGGCGCGATCAGCGACGCCAAGTGGGAAACCTCGTTCGCGCCCGGCGTGCGGCTCGGCTACGAGGCGCTGTTCGGCAATATCGGCCTTGCCGGCGGCGCCCACGCTCGCTTCACTTACTGGCAGCTGCCCGGCCCGACGAAGGACGCGGCGTGGCTGCTCGAGACGCAGCTCTACGGCCGCGCCGCGCTCCACGTCGGGCGCGCGACGCCGTACCTCGGGCTCTCGCTCGGCCTCGACACGAACTATCTCTACTCGTACGTCGGCGACATGTCATCGACCTCGGTCGGTCTCGGCATGAACTTGTCGACCGGCGTGCAGATCGCGGTGTCGCCGCTCGTCGCGTTCGAGATCGGCGGCGATTACCACCCCGCGACCGACACGCTCTCGGAGATGAGCGACAAGAGCGTGTCGTACTTCGCGCTGCGCCTCGGCGCGACGCTGCGGCTCTAGCGCTACGGGAACACGCCCGACTTGCGGGTCTCGCCGATGTCTTGCAGCAGCACGTCGGTCGCCTTCTCGCTCACCATGTAGATCGGCAGCACGATGAACGTGCCGGGGATCTTCGGGAACACCGACGCATCGACGACGCGCAGCCCGCTGGTGCCGCGCACGCGGAACCGCGCATCGAGTACCGCGTTCGGATCGCTGTCGGCTCCGATTGGCGCCGAGCACGACGCGTGGTGGCCCCACGCTTCCTTCTTCACCCACTCCGCGATCTCGGCGCGCGTGTCAGCCTGCGGACCCGGCCACGTCTCGGTGTAGCTGGTGAACAGATCGATACGGTCGCTCTTGGCGGCGATGCGGCGCACGAATTCGACGCCGTTGACGACGGCGGTGAGGTCGTTGACGTCTTGGCCCTGGTCGACGTCGCCGTCGTCGAAGTAGTGAAAGTTGATCAGCGGCTTCTCGCGCGGGTTCGCCGAGCGCAGCTTCACGGTGCCGCCCTGGTTCTGCGTGTGGCCCTTGAGGATGACCCACGTCAGATGATGCTTGTCTGCGTTCGCGTCGACGGAGTAGCCCGGGTAGTAGCCCTTGAACACGCCCGGCAACGCGAAGATGTGGAGGTCGGCTTCCGGTTGAGTCGGGCTCGACTTCATCAGGATCGACGCGACACCGCCGTTCGACGTGTACGGGCCTTTGCGGTTCTGCCAGTCGCGGTAGCACGGGTCGGTGCTGTCGGCGGCGAACGTGCAGCGCTCGACCGCAGAGAAGTCCGTCGATAGCTCGCTGACCACGCCGACCTCGTAGCGGTCTTGCAGGTTCTTGCCGACGCCCGGCAGGTCGACCTTGACGGCAATGCCGTGCTGGTCGAGTTGAGCCTTCTCGCCGACGCCCGACAGCATGAGCAGCTGCGGCGTGTTGAACACGCCCGCGCTGAGGATCACCTCGCGCGACGCTTTCACGCGCACGGTCTTCGGCTGCGCCGGCGCGGAGTCCGACGTCAGGTCCGCGGCGTAGAGACTCGCGCCGTCCAGGAGCTCGACGCCGTTCGCACGCCACCTGCCGTCGGCACCGGGCGTGGCGTCGAACAGCACCTTCGTGACGAGCGCCTGCGTCTTGACGCGCAGCGGGAATCGCCGCGTGTCGTTGACCGTCGACATGATGTACTCGCGCGTGCCGTTGCGGCGGTGGTTCTTCGTCGCGAGCGGGAACTGGTAGACGCCCTGCGCGTTGCCGCCGAGCAGCTCTTCGTTGATGTCGTGCGCGAGGAACGCGAACATCACGAACAGGTTCGACAGCGGGTTGTTCTCGTTGACGAGCGGCCCGCCGAGCCCGGCTTCAGCGGCGACCGCGAACGTACCGGTGAGGATCGCCGCGATGCTGTTGTCGAACAGCGTGCCGGCGTCGATGTTCGGCCGCTCGACGGAGAGCCAGCGGTTCACGCGATCGAAGTATTGGCGCATGTTGCTCGCGCCCCACGACGTGTCACCGGTCAGCGTCGCGATGTGGTCCCAGTCGCGGTTTTTCGGCGCGACCGTGATCATCGCGTTGACCGCCGTCGAGCCGCCGAGGTGGCCGCCGCGCGGATACATCACACCGTCGGGCGTGTACTTGCTGTCCTTCGCGGCCCGGGCGCGATCGCCGTAGTGCTCGACGAAGTACCACCATGCGAGATCGGGCGTCTCGGTCGCGGTCGGGTGCAGCACCGGCACCTGGTACTCGGTCTTGCCGCCGGTCTCCTTGCCCGCTTCGAGCAGCAGCACGCTGTGGCCCTGACGCGCGAGGTTCGCCGCGAGCGGACCGCCGCCGGCGCCGGAGCCAACGACGATGTACTCGAACGTCTTGGTCTCGATGTCGCCGAGGTTCTTGAACGGATCGACGTACGTGTTCGTGCCGTCGCACTTGCCGTCGGTGCAGTTGGTATCGGTGTCGGTGGCTTCGCCGGATGCGCAGCTCGCGAGGGCGACGAGCGACGCAGCCAGCGCACCCTTGCGCAGGCTCATCATGCGGCGGCATTCAGCAGAACGCGTGCCACGCGTTGCGCACGTTCGTTCTCATTGCTTGCGCGACAAACCCATGGCTCGACGAGTTGCCAGACGCCGACAGTCGTCACTAATCGTTTTGTTACAGCGATTTGAATTGCTACACGCGTGTGTCACGCCGCGTGATCGCGCGCACCGCACGCACGAGATCGATCAGCACGACGAGCAGCAGCACGTAGACGCCGAACAGCATCGACTCGCGCAGCGCGATCGCACCCGGGCTCGGTTGGTGCTCGCCGTAGATGTCGAAGATGCGCTTGGGCCCGCCCGGATCGGCTGCTGGCTCGTCCGCGGGAACCAGCGCCTGGGTCTGCGCGATTGGATACGCGAGCGCGGTCTTGAGCGCGACCGCACCGTCGTAGCTGCGCGCGAAGTCGGTCCGGGGACGAACGCCAACGATCCAATGACCGTCGTGTCCGATCGGTTGCAGGGTGACGTCCTGCGTGGTGTTGCCGCGATGAAACGTGAGCCGCACCGGAGCGCCTTTGCGCTGATCGATCGAGAGATTGAGCGACTGCTCGATCGGCTGGCCGTCGACCGCGATGATGCGGTCGCCTTTGCGCAGCTTGCCGACGGCAGGGAACCCAGGGGCCGCTTCCTCGACCGTGACCTCGAGGTACTTCGTCGGGATGCCGTCGACCGCGTAGTACGCGAACGCGAGGACGACGACACCGACGTAGGTCGTAACGGTGCCCGCGAAGATCGCGACCGCGCGCGCCCACCGCGGTCCGCCGTGCGGATCGAGGAATACGCGCGCCGCGCGCGTGACGGGAAGCCGCAACAGCTTCGCGACGCCAAACCGCACGAGCTCGGCGACCGCGACGAGCACGATGCACACGAGCACCGCGACGAGCATCTGCATCAGCGAGCTTGTGCTAGCACACTGCGCGGCGCCGCGTCGACGATCTCGGTCGCGGGCTCGCCGAACAGCTCGGCCGACAGCGCCTTCGCCGCCGCGCGGAGCTTGTCACCCGGGGCATCGGCGATCACCGTCGCGAGCTCGGCGAGCCGCTCGCGCGACACGTAGCGCGATTCGGGCAGCTTCGAGCCGAGGTGCTTCGCGAGCCCCTCGACGATCACGATCCCCGCGTAGTACTCGCCGGTGCCGCGGCGATCGCGATCGAACAGCTGACCGCCGAGGTGCCACAGCGTCGCCTGCGGCGTCACCGGATCGTTGGCGACCTGCGACAGATAGGCTGACAGCTCCGCACGCGCGCTGCGTGCGAGGCGATTCGGGTTGCCCTCTTCGTCGTGCGGTGCACCCACGAAATCGATCAGCTGTTGCGGATAGCGCAGCTCGGTATCGCGGTCGTAGTCGAAGCCGTGCTGCGCTTCGTGGCGGCGCACGGTCGCGGCGACGAGGTCGTGCAGAGCCGCGTGAATGCGCGGCGCCTCGAGCTCGGCGAGCCGTTCTTCGATCTCGCGCACGCGGCGGCGTTGATAGTTCGGCGTGACCTCCTCGAGCTGCTCGAGCAGCTTCGGCGGCAAGAACAAGCTCTCGGTCCGCACGAAGTGGATGCGCTTGCGCTCGAGGTGGTCGCGCCACTCGTCGACGATGTCGTTGCGCTTGACGAGCAGCTTTGCGATCTCGTCGAGCTTGCCGGCATCGCGCTTCAGCGCCGCCTTGTACTCGGCGCGCACCACGTTGCCGACCTTCATCGCGAGCGCCTTGCCCGGATCCTTGATCAGCCATTCGCGATCGCCGAGCGGATACCCGACGCCTTCGGCGAGCACGGGCAACACATCGGTCGCGACGTTCTCGTCGATGCGCTCGAGGTGGAGCACCGGATCGAGATCCTCCTCGTGCATGCCGAGCACCGCGTAGGCGGTGTTGAGTCGATCGAGCCGGCGCAGCGACAGCACGCGACGCGGCGCACCGGCAGTGGTCACGAACACGACCTCATCGACGCGATACGCCTGCACGTACACGAAGCCGTTCTTGAACCGGCCCTCGAGGAAGTAGCCGAGACCCACGGCCTGGAGCTGCGCGCTCAGCTCGCGCACCGCCTCGGCGATCTCGTTGTGCTCGCGCGTGGTGACCTCGCCGCGCTTCGCGGTCTGAACGCAGCGGTCGAACACGGCGAGCATGTTGTCCCATGCCTTCGTGAGTGGCACCCCATGCTCGAGGATCGGATCGGGCGCCTGCAGCTCGCCGAGCACGGTGTCGAGCGAGTTGAGCTCGCTGTTCTTCGCCTTGCCGCCTTCGATCACGAGGCGCGTGATCTTCTCGGTCAGCAGCTTGTCGACCTCGGCATCGCGCAGCGGCACGCCGCCTTTGGCGAACGCGTCCGCGCTCGGCGGCGGTAGCTTGCGGGCGAACGTGCGGCTCGGTTTCTCGAGCGCGCGCTGCACGAAGAACGTGCCGCCCGCGATCAGCGATGCGGTCATCACGACGACGGCGAACGTGACGAGCGGCAGGCGCGGCATCGCGCGCTTTGGCAGCTGCGCGTACGCCGTTGCGGCGGCATCGACATCCCCCGCTGCCACGTCCCGCTTCGCGAGTGAAAGCGCAGCGACGCGCATCACGTGCTCGTTAGTCGGCGCGGTCAACTGCACCGCATCGCACGCGAGCGCTGCGTCGATCAGGCTGCGCTCGAGCTTGCGGCGAGCAAACCCGCGACCGATTGGATCGATGCGACGAAGTGCCGTGCGAGCGGCGTCTTCGTCACGAGCACTGATACCTGCGTCGAGCGCAGCGAGCACGTGGCGGCGAAACATGGCGGTTCACTACTACGAGCCCCACCACCACCGCTAGTCGCATGTTTTATTGCGGTGGCGGGCCGCAGACTTCGCGCATGTTCCGCATCGTCGCTTCGGCCCGCTGGCCCGCGTTTCGATCGCGGCCGATGAAACCGAACCAGCGCGTGTCGGGATACTGCTGCGCGGTCATCCGCGTCACCGTGTCGACGCAATGCCGGTAGTCGCTCGTCGAGCTCGAGTACGAGGCGCCTGGCACCTGCACCTGGGTGCTGCTCTGCTCGCCACCGATCACGGTGTCGAGCACGGCGAGATCGAGACCGATCACGGCTGACCGTTCGGCAGCCCGCAGGCCGCACGCAGGCCAGAAGGCTCGCCGCCCATCTGGCGATAGTTGTCGACGCACACGGCGTAGTCGGTTCGCGTGCGGCGTCCCCTGCCCTGGACGCCGACCTGCACCGTGCCACCGCGCCTCGTCGGCGCAGTGACACCGATGTTGCCCTCGCCCTCCTCGACATTTTGCCCACCCATCACGCGGTCGAGAACATGCGTTTCGATCGTTGCTAGCTCGCTCATCACAGCTCCTCGGGTTGACGGTTGCACTGCGATCGATGGCGATTGCAGTGACCGTGCCCGCGAGGAGACACAACTGTCTATTTAAGGCTGCGCAGTCAACGTTTCGTTTTCTCGTGACGCGGCCGTCGAGCTTTTCGTTTCACTGCTCGAAGAGCCGCTGTCGGTGGGGGTGACCTCGTTGCCGGACGTCGACGACTCGTCCGGTTTACGCAGGACCACTCTGATGCCGCGCCTGTATACGCGCGTCGTCGCACGCTGCACGATTCGACGTCCAAGACTCATGCGTCGCTCTTAGTGCAGCCGTCATACCGAGGGATCGCTTCAATCGCGTCACGCGGTTAGCGCGCACGCCGCGTCACTCGTGGTTGACGTCCGTTACCGACGGTAGACGTTGGAGATCAGATGGTATTTGCAAGCTTGGTGTGCTCGCGAACGTCGCCTTCATCCGCGTCGTGATCACTCGAGCGATCGAATGAATTCGATCAGTCCGTCGATCTCTTTCGCGGCGAGCAGCCCTTCGTAGCTCGGCATCGAAGGCGGATAACCGGGACGCGCTTTGGCGTGTGGCCACGCGATCGACTCGCGCACGTACGCTTCATCGAACACCAGCGTCACGCCCTCGCCCAGCACCACGATGCTGCCCCAGCTGCCTTTGAACGAAGGCCCCACGCGCGGCGAACCATCGGTCGTGTGGCACGCCACGCAGCCCTTCGCGTCGAACGTGCGCCGGCCGACCTCGAGCAGCGGCCGCGGGACCGGAGGCGTGGCGCGAGCGGTGGCCACGTTGGGCTGCCTGTCGGACCGGCCCAGCCAGAGGGCGACGGTCGTGATCCCGGCCATCGCGATGACGACGCCGGCCATATTGCGCACGAGGATTTGGTTCGGGCTCATACGTACCCGATGCCCCTAGTAACGAATCGGAATTGCGGCAGATCGTCGCGAATTTATCGGATGGTCCGACCGTGTGCGTAACGCGATATGCACCTAAGTGCGGCGTTACGCACTGGAATCGACCGTCAGTGAAAAGTACCACTTGCGATATCAGCGGCTTCCATCACTGTGCGCGTGGCATGCGCTGTGCTCTACAGCACCGGCGTTACTTATGAATGACCGAGAAGCCAAAGCACGAGCGGTAAAGATCCTGGCGAAGTCGATCTACCGCGACCTCGAAGCACAAGGCTTCGATGAAAAGCAGATCGTCGCCCTCGCAACCGAGCTCATCTCCGAAGTCACGAACAAGATCTCGCGAGACCACAAGTCACAACAGGTCGCCTGACCTGATCGCAAATGCCGTACGCGTGCGCGCTCTAGCGCACGCGTTTTGATTTTCGGTCACTGGCACTGTCCCTTCGCGTCTCACGGCCTCTGTCCCTGGCAGATCTCGCATCCATGATCTAGGGTGCGCGACATGGCAAAGGTTCGCGTCGGTATCAATGGATTCGGCCGTATCGGCCGCGGGTTCGTTCGTTGCCTCGCCGAGGCAAAGGACACGTTCGATCTCGTTCTCATCAACGACCTGACGGACGTCGGTACCCTCGGTCACCTGCTGCGCCACGACTCGGTGCACGGCCGCTATCCCGGCACGGTCGAGACCAAAGAGAACGCGCTCGTGATCAACGGCGACACCGTCAAGATCAGCGCCGAGAAGGATCCCGCCGCGATCAAGTGGAAGGACCTCGGCGTCGACGTCGTGATCGAGTCGACCGGCAGGTTCGTCGACAAGGCCGGCGCCGGTAAACACATTCAGGGCGGCGCGAAGAAAGTGCTGATCAGCGCGCCCGCCAAGGATCCCGACGTCACGCTGTGCATGGGCATCAACCTCGAGATGTACAAGCCCGGCGAGCACCACATCATCTCCAACGCGTCGTGCACGACGAACTGCCTCGCGCCGGTCACGAAAGTGCTGCACGAGACGTTCGGCATCGTGACCGGCATCATGACGACGATCCACTCGTACACGAATGACCAGAACATCCTCGATCTGCCGCACAAGGACCTGCGCCGCGCGCGTGCCGCCGCGCTGTCGATGATCCCGACCACGACCGGCGCCGCGAAGGCGCTCAAGGAAGTGCTGCCCGCGATGGCCGGCAAGCTCGACGGTATGGCGATCCGCGTGCCGACGCCGAACGTATCGCTGGTCGATCTCACGGCGCGCCTCGAGAAGGCAGCGACCGCGAAAGAGGTCAACGACGCGTTCCGCAAGGCAGCGGCGGGTCCGCTCAAGGGCATCCTCGCGGTCAGCGACGAGCCGCTCGTGTCGTGCGACTACAACGGCAACCGCATGAGCTCGACGGTCGACTCCGCGCTGACGACCGCGATCGGCGACACCGTCAAAGTGATGAGCTGGTACGACAACGAGATGGGCTACTCGCAGCGCCTGTTCGATCTCGCGCGTTACGTCGGGGAGCGCCTGTAGCCATGGCGCTGCCGGCCGGCATCAAGAGCGTCGAGCAGCTCGGCGTCGAGGGCAAGCGCGTGTTCGTGCGCGTCGACTACAACGTGCCGCTCGACAAGCAGACCAAGAAGGTCACCGACGACGCGCGGATTCGCGCGACGCTGCCCACGGTCCAGCACCTAATCGATCGCGGTGCGCGGATCGTGCTCGGCTCTCATCTCGGCCGGCCCGACGGTCAGGTCAAAGCAGAGTTCTCGCTCGAGCCGGTCGCCGCAAAGCTGTCGGAGATGCTGAACGTCGAGGTCGCGCTCGCCGACGAGCCGGTCGGTGACGGCGCGCGCAAGGTCGTAAGTGACCTCCGCGATGGCCAGATCGCGATGCTCGAGAACCTACGCTTCAATCCGGGCGAGGAAGCGAACGACGAGACGTTCGCTCGTACGCTCGCGTCGTACTGCGACGTCTACGTCAACGACGCATTCGGCACCGCGCACCGCGCGCACGCATCGACGGCCGGCATGGTGAAGTTCGTCGGCGAGAAGGGCGCCGGCTTCGTGATGGCGAAGGAGATCGACTTCCTGTCGCGACTGCTCGGGGATATCGATCGCCCCTACGTCGCCGTGCTCGGCGGCGCGAAGGTCTCCGACAAGATCGAGGTGCTCGATGCTCTGCTCGAGCGCGTCAACTCGATCGTGATCGGCGGCGCGATGGCGAACACGTTCCTCGAGGCGCAGGGCAAGAACGTCGGCAAGAGCAAGGTCGAGAAGGACAAGCTCGCGATCGCCCGCAACTTCCTGCGCAAGGCGAGCGAGAAGAAGATCGCGATCCACCTGCCGACCGATGTGCTCACGGGCACCGGCATCGACGATACGAGCCCGGTCACCGCGCGCGTCGATCAGATCGCCGGCGATCAGATGGCGCTCGACATCGGTCCCGGCAGCATCGAGCTGTTCCGGCGGATCTTGACCGAGGCACGCACGGTGTTCTGGAACGGTCCGATGGGCGTGTTCGAGAAACCGCAGTGGGCCAACGGCACGGTGGCGGTCGCCAAGGCGCTCGCCGACAACAGGCTCGCACTGACGGTGGTCGGCGGCGGTGACTCGGCCGCGGCGATCGCGCAGGCCGGTCTCGCCGACAAGGTCTCGCACGTGTCGACCGGCGGTGGTGCGTCGCTGGAGTTCGTGCAGGGCGTTGACCTCCCGGGCATCGCGGCACTGCGATCATAGGGGCGAGCGCTTTGTCTGCACTCCGGACGCGCGCGCGCGCGCACCGTGCGCGGCTGCCACGCGCATGCGAGGAAACCGTGCGCCTGTAGGACGGAGCCTCATGGTTCCAACGCGATAACCGTAGTACCTAGATTCGGTGACCAGGCGGCTACTCATTGTAGACGACAGCAAGGTGATGCGGGACATGGTCGCGGCGTGCTTGCGACCGATCGGGGAGCTCAGCTTCGAGTTCGCCGGGAGCGGTCTCGAAGCCATCGAACGGCTTGCACTCTCCAATTACGAGCTGGTGGTGCTCGATCTCAACATGCCCGACGTGGGCGGCATCGAGGTGATCGAGTTCATTCGCTCACAAGACAAGCTGCGCACACTACCGATTCTGGTCGTCACCACACGTGGTGACGATGCATCGCGAACGCGCGTGCTCGAAGCGGGTGCCTCAGGATTTTTGGCGAAACCCTTCCAACCAGAGCAAATCCTCGCAGAGGTCCGGGGATTGCTAAGCAACGCGTAACTGATGGCGGAGACCGTCGACCTTCGCGAGTTCGTCGGCGGGTTCATCGCTGAATCCGATCAGATCGTCGCATCCGCGACCGCGGGTCTCCTCGAAATCGAGCAAGCGAACGTGCGCGGCGAGCTGCGTGCGAAAACCGTGCGCGACCTGTTCCGTGCCCTCCATACGCTGAAGGGCCTCGCCGGCATGATGGGCATCCAGCCGATCGTCGAGCTCGCGCACGCGTTCGAGAACGTCGTGCGTGCGGCCGATCAGGCGGGCGGCAGGCTCACCGCCCGTGCGGTCGAGCTCGGCCTGATGACCGTGCGCGCCATCGCCGAGCGCGTGCGTGCAGTCGCCGACAACAAGCCGGTGGCAGCCGCACCCGAGGCGTTGATCGACGAGCTCGCTCGCGTCGACAGCGGCGCCAGCACGACAACGGCTGCGTCGGGCATTTCGACCGGCTGGGATCGCCGGCTGTCGGCGAGCGAGCGCCAGCAAGTCGCCGTCGCCGTCGATGCGGGACGTACGCTGTATACGCTGACGTTCACGCCGAGCGAGCAAGGCGCAGCAAGGGGCCTGTCGATCGCGACGGTGCGACCCGCGGTGGCCAAGCTCGGTGAGATCATCAAAGTCGCGCCGCGTGCAGTGCCGCAGAGCGCCGAAGCGCCCGCCGGCTTGTTGTTCGACCTGCTCGTGATCAGTGACGCCACCGTCGCGCAGCTCGCCGAAGCGATCGCGAGCACGCCGGATCATGTCGAGCCACTGGTCGTCTCAGCGGCGGCGCAGCTGCCGGTGCTTCCCGCCGCGGACGAAGAGGTCGCGCCGATCGGACGCTCGTTCGTCCGCGTCGAGCTCGCCAGGCTCGACGATCTCCAAGAGCAGTTGTCCGCGCTCGTCGTGTCGCGGTTTCGGCTCGAGCGCCACATCGCCAAGCTCGCGGAGTCGGGCGCCGACGTGCGCGCGCTGCGCGAGATCGCAGACGTGCAAGGCCGTCAGCTGCGCGACCTGCGCCGCGGCATCTTGCGCGCACGCATGGTGCGTGTCGCCGAAGTGCTCGAGCCGCTGTCGCTGCTCGTGCGCAGCTTGGTCAAGCCGGGCGTCAAAGAGGTCAAGCTCGACATCGACGTTCACGACAGCGAGCTCGACAAGGCAGTCGCCGATCGGTTGCTCCCTGCCCTCGTCCATCTCGTGCGCAACGCGATCGATCACGCGATCGAGCCGATCGTCGAGCGTGAGCGCGCAGGCAAACCGCGCGCCGGCAAGATCCGCATCGCGTGCTTCGAGGGCGCCGGCAATCAGCTCGAGCTGTCGATCAGCGACGACGGCCGCGGTGTCGATCGCCATGCGATCGCCAGACGTGTCGGCAAGCCGCTCGAAGACGACACGGCGCTGCTCGATCAATTGACCACGTCCGGATTCTCGACGCGCGCGACCGCGACCGAGACCAGCGGGCGCGGCCTCGGCATGGACATCGTCAAGCGCATCACCGTGCGCGATCTCGGCGGCGAGCTATCGATGATCACCGACGTCGGCGCAGGCACCACGTTCACGCTCAAGGTGCCGCTGACGATCGCGATCATCGACGTGTTCTCGTTCGAGTGCGCGAAGCATTCGTTCGTCGTGCCAGTCGCCACGATCGAGGAGATCTTCGATCTCGCCGAGTGCAAGCGCGTCGAGGGTCCGAGCGAGCGCGACCGTCTGCCGATCACGCTGTGCGAGAGGCGCGGCCGCCCGGTTCCGGTCGTGTCACTCGGCACGCTGTTGCGGCTGGGGCAACCCGCGTCGAACGCGACGAAGGCGCTCGTCGTGCGCCGCAACGGCGAACCGCTCGGGTTCACCGTCGATCGCATGCTCGGTCGCCACGAAGTGGTCGTACGCCCGATCGAAGACGTGCTCGGACGCGGACCCGGCGTGGCGGGCGCCACCGATCTCGGCGATGGCAAACCGACGTTGCTGCTCGACCTCGTCGAGCTCGGCGGCGGCATTACAAGCTGGCGGGAGGTCTTGTCATGAGCTCGCTCCACGTGACGTTTCGCGTCGGCACCGCGGAATACGCGATCAACGCATCCGACGTGTTGCATCTCGAGTCGTTCACCGAGGCCACGCATGTTCCCGGCGCGCCGGCGTTTGTTGCAGGACTGGTGCAGGTCCGCGGCAAGCTCGTGCCCGTCGTCGATCTGCGGACCCGGTTCGGGCTCGCGCCGATCGAACGCTCGCTCGACAACCGCGTGATCGTCGTCAAGATCGGCACGCGCGTCGCCGGCCTGTTGGTCGACAGCTCGCGCGAAGTCGTCAAGCTCGACGAATCAACCTTCGAACCTCCGCCCGAGCTGCTCGACAGCCAAGCCTCGGGCTACGTCAAAGCTGTCACCACGCAGGCCAAGCGCCTGCTGCTCGTCGTCGATGTCCCGCGCCTAATCGGAGAGGAAGTGCTTCATGCGTAACAACGGTGGATTCGATTCCGATGCTTCCATGCGGCAGGTCGATGCAGTGGCTCGCTCGTTGCGGCAGACCGCAGAGCGTGCGCAACAGATCGAACAGGCGGCCACGCGGCTCGCCGGTGCGGGCACCGAGCACGCCGCCGGGGTCGACCATGCGCGCGGCGCGATCGAGTCGATCCTAGCGAGCATCGAGGAGACCGCGACCGCGAGCGAACAGCTGACACGCTCGCAGTCGGGCGTTGCCGGCGGCGCACGCGACCTCAATCAGGCACTCGAGACCAGCGCATCCGGGCTGCAAGAGGTCACGGCCTCGGTCGTCGCGGTACGCAAGGATGCCGAGCTGCTCGCCAAGTCCGCCGATGCGACCGCGTCGACGCTCGAGGAGACCGCGCGATCGATCAAGGGCATGAGCCTGAACGCGGCCCAGCTCGGATCGGCAAGCCAACAATTGGCAGCCGCAGCAACCGAGACCAGCGCCAGCGTCAACGACGCCGCTGCGCGCGGCGCCGAGGCGGCAGCGATGATCGAGGAAGTCGCGGCGACGGTCGAAGAGATGTCGGCCGGGC
>DATDCH010000327.1:0-30366 GCA_036524455.1 Kofleriaceae bacterium
GATGAACCCCATGATGAGCATGGGCATGCCGATGATGATGCCGATGATGGGCATGGGCATGATGCCGATGATGTGCAAGATGACGTGCGAGATGACCAAGGACGGCATGATCTGCAAGATGATGCCGATGGACATGGCGCAGATGGACATGATGAAAGAGAAGATGTCCATGATGCAGAACATGATGAACATGGGTATGCCGTGCATGATGATGTGCGGTGGCATGCCGATGATGATGATGACGGCGTAAGCCGACGCCATCGATCGCAAGGAGAGCCGCCACGTGCGGCTCTTCGGCGTTTTCGGCCTGGGTCGGACTACGTCGCGGGCGGCGAGACCGTGCCGCCGATCGACGCTGCGCGGAAGCGACGGATGATGCCCGCGCCGCCACCACCACCACCGCCGGAACCAGGAGTCGTGCACGTGCCGGAGCACACGGTCGATGCCGCCCCGCCGTTGAGGGTCATGCCGACCGAGCCGTCGCCGCCGTCGGTGCCGAAGTTCGAACCGCCGGCACCACCTTGCGCCGCATTGATCGCGGCCATTGGATCCTGACCGTTGTTGCCGCTCGTCGACGCACCGCTGCCTTCGCCGCCGCCGCCTCCGTTCGCGAAGATCGATCCCGAGTTTGCAATCATCGGCGAGTCGAGACCGATGAAGCCGCCGGAGCCGCCGCCGCCCGCGCCCGCCGATGCCGAGAGTCCGCCGCCACCGCCACCGCCGCCGGATGCGTTGATCGCACCGCTGACGGTGATCGACGTCTCCGCGATCAAGTAGACCGCACCACCTCCGCGGCCGCGACCGCCGGGCGCGGTGTTGTCGGATCCTGGTTGTCCCGAGCAGCCGCCGCGCAGCGTGGTGACGTTGAGCGCGGCACCGGCGATGCCGGCCGTGCCGACGGCAGCACCTTGACCGCCGGCGCCGCCGAAGCTACCGCCGGCGCCGCCCGAGGTTCCGGTCGGAGGCGTGCCGGCGTCGCAGCCCGGCATGTCGGCGCCCGCACCGACGAAGTTGAATGTGCGGCTGCTGCCAACGGCAAGTGTGCCGTTGATCGTGATCGTTTGAGTTGCAACCAATACGAGCGGCCTCATACCGGATGCTCCGATCAGCACACCACTGTTGATCGTGATCGACTCCGCGGCAACGACGCACGCGGGCACTGCATTCGTCGTTGTCTCGCACAGCGAATCGTTGTCGGTCGTGATCACGTCGGCCGACGAGAACGTCTGCGTGCCCGTCGGTGCCGACGCGAAGCAGGCCCTCACGAATCCCGAGCCGAAACAGACCTCTCCCGGCGGTCCGTCGGGCGCGTCGACGCTGGCGTCGACGGGAGGCATGTCGCCGCCGACGCATTGTCCCGAGAGCGGGCCTGATAGATCTCCGTAGCGGAACCCCGAGTCGCAGTTACCGTCGGGAAAGCTGCAGAATCCGTCGGCACATCTGCCGTTCGGCCCGCACTGCGAATCCAGCGTGCACGCAAATTCGCCACCGCCATAGGGGCTGCACCCCCACAAAAGCGCCAGTGCGCACGCAAGGATTACCCTTTGCGCCATGGGGTGATTGTACTGCAGCAGCAGGGGTTTTCGTCTATCGTTAGAGGGAGGGGTGATGACCGCGGCGCCACAACGTACGCGTCACCTCGCACCTGGCGACAAGCTCGGCAAGTACGAGGTGATCCGGCAGATCGCGATAGGCGGAATGGCGGAGCTCTACCTGGCGCGCACGCTCGGAATCGAGGGGTTCGAGAAGCTGGTCGTACTCAAGCGCATCCTGCCGCAGTACGGCAGCAACGTGAGCTTCGTGAACATGTTCCTCAACGAGGCACGGCTCGCCGCAACGCTCCATCACCCAAACGTCGCGCAGGTCTACGACATCGGGCTCGAGCAGGGCGACTACTTCTTCGCGATGGAATACGTGCACGGCGAGGACCTCGACCACATCGCGATCGCTTCGGAGGAGCAGGGCGTGCCGCTGTCGATGGACGCGGCGCTCACGCTCGTCGCCGGTCTGTGCTCGGGCCTGCACTACGCGCACGAGAAGATGAACGCCGAGGGCAAGCCGCTCAGCATCGTGCATCGCGACGTGTCGCCGTCGAATGTGCTCGTCAGCTACGACGGCGCCGTGAAGCTCGTCGACTTCGGCATCGCGCGCGCGTCGTCGCGGCCGGGCACGACGCAGGGTGGGCTCAAAGGCAAGATCGCGTATATGTCGCCGGAGCAGTGCCGCGCGAACGCGCAGCTCGATCGGCGCAGCGATCTGTATTCCGTCGGCACGATCCTGTATCAGCTGACGACGGGCCGGCTGCCGTTCGTCGGCGAGACCGAGTATCAGGTGCTCAACCAGATCGTGAACGAGGACGTGCCGCCGCCGAGCCGGGTCGTGCCCGGCTATCCGCCGCACCTCGAACGCATCGTGTGTAGGGCACTCGCGCGCGACGCGGCGCACCGCTACACCACCGCGCTCGAGCTGCAGACCGATGTCGAAGACTTCGCGCACGAGACACGGCTGCGGATCTCGCCGCTCGTGCTCGCGCGCCTGATGGGTACGCTGTTCCCGGCGCGGCTCGAGGAGTGGGACCACGCGAAGGCGCAAGGCGCGTTCTTCGTCGAGCAACACGTCGTGCGCACGCTGATCGAGAGCGGCAAGACCCCCGATCGTAGCGATCCGGAAACGATGTCTCATCTGGCCGCGATCGCAGAGGCACAAGCGCGCCAGGACGCAGCGGCGAAGGCTGCGCAGGATGCGCTCCGCCAATTCGGCGACGACGACCCGACGTCCTTGAACCAGCAATCGTTCAGTGACGTCGCCGATACGGCAATCGGCGTGCCGCCGATCACGACAACCGAAGGCGTCGCATTCAAGCGCGAGGTCACCCCGCTGCCGCCGCCGCCGGAGCTCGAGATGCCCGCCGATGCTACGTCGATCACGGTACCTTCGCTGCCCGATCCGGAGCCGGTGCCGGCGGTCTACCCGATCGTGAGCGAGCTGATGAGTGCGACGCCCGGCTCGCTCGTCACCTCGGCGGGCAAGTACGGCCAGATTCCCGTCACCGAGGCGCCGCGAGGCTCAGATGTCACCGAGCGCCTGCGTGTGCGGCAGCGCCGACACAGCTCGCCGACGACGTTCGTGCGGACTCGATCGCGCAAGCCGTGGCTCGCGATCGGGGGCTGCCTCGTGGCGGGCGGCGCGATCGCCGCGTTCATCGCGTTGCGCGGTGGAGATCCGCCGGCCGTGACGCCTGCACCCGAGCCCGAGCAACGCGTCGAGATGCCGGCGCAGGTGACAGAGACGCCACCGGAAACACCCGCCGAACCGCCGGCCGCACCCGCGCCCGTCGAGCCAGCTGCGGCGGCGCCGGTTGCCGTGCCGAAGCCCTCGGTCGTGAAACAGCCCGAGCCGAAGCCGGTCGCGGCCACGCCGAAGAAACCCGAACCAAAGAAGCCGGAACCGAAGCTCTCCGCTGCGAAGTCGGAGCCCAAGGTTGCGGTGAAGCCAAAGCCGGCTCCGAAGAAGGCCCCCGCTGCGAAGCCCGAGCCGAAGAAGCCAGAGCCGAAGGAGAAGGAGACGACGTGGAACACCGACTCGCCGTTCATGCCCGTGCGCACGGAGAAAAAGTGAAGCGCATCTCCATGCTCGTCGCGTTGCTCGTGACCGCGACCACGGCGCACGCCGCACCGAAAGGTCAGGCGGCGCGCGCGCAGTTCGACAAGGGCGTCACGGCGTACACGAAAGGCGATTACGCGGCGGCTGCCGAAGCGCTCGGTGCGTCGTTCGTGCTCGAGGCAGATGTGGAGACGCTGTTCGCGTGGGCACAGACGGAGCGCAAGCTCGGTCACTGCGATCGCGCGAGCGAGCTGTACAGGAAGCTGCTCGGCATGAACCTACCGGCCGAGAACAAAGAGGCGATCCAGGTCCAGATCAACGAGTGCAAGGTGATCATCGCCGACCAGAAGAAGGCGGCGAAGACTGCCCCGAAGCCGGACCCCAAGGTTGCTCCGAAGCCGGAGCCCAAGGTTGCCCCGAAGCCGGACCCCAAGGTCGCCCCGAAGCCGGTCGAAGCGAAGCCGGTCGAGCCGACGCCGGTCCCGGTGCAGCCGACGCCCGAGCCCGCACCGACCGAAGTGTTGCCGGTCGAGCCGGTGCAGGCGGAAGGCCGCGTGTGGTGGAAGGATCCAATCGGCGGGGCGGTCGTGGGCGCCGGCGTCGTCGGTCTTGGCCTCGGCATCGTGTTCCTCGTCCAGGGCAGCGCGGCGGAGTCCGACAAAGCAACGGCGATGTCGTATCCCGAGTACGAGTCGCTGGCGAACCGCGCGGAGTCGCGCGGCCGGCTCGGCGTGATCAGCCTCGTCGCCGGCTCCGCGTTGATTGCGTGCGGCGTCGTTCGCTACGTCACGCTGAAGCCGTCGAAAGAGACGCAAGTGACGACGCTCGCGCTACCGGGCGGTGGCGGGCTCGCGCTGTCGGGCCGCTTCTAGCGCGCCTTCGGTAGGAACCGTCGCGTAGGCGTAGGCGAACGGATCTACATCGTCAACACGATCTTGCCGCGCGCATGGCCGCGCTCGAGCTCGGCGAACGCTTCGCGAAACTCAGCGAGCGGATAGGTCGCGTGCACGATCGGTTTCAGCTTGCCGTCGTCGATCCAGCGCCCGAGCTCGCCGAGCTGCTTACCATCGGGGCGCATGAACAGATACGCGAACCGCGCGCCGGCACGTGCCGCGGCCGCGCGTCGCTTCATCGTCATTGCCCAGATCGCGGGCCGTGCAAACCAGGGCAACCACGCCTTCGCGAATGCGTCGTCGGGCAGACCGCCGATACCCACGACGATGCCGCCGCGTTTGACCACGCCGAGCGATTCGAGCTCGGTGGTGCCGAGCGTATCGAACACCGCATCGAGGTCGTGCACGCGGTCGGGGACGCGCTCCTTCGTGTAGTCGATCACCTCGTCGGCGCCGAGACTCCTCACGAAGTCGACGTTCTTCGTGCTCGTGGTCGTGATCACGTGCAGCCCGAGGAGCTTCGCGATCTGGATCGCGAGGCTGCCAACGCCGCCGGCGCCTGCATGGATCAGCACGCGCTGACCGGGCTGTAGTGCTGCGACATCGCGGAGGGCCTGCAGCGACGTCAGTCCCGCGAGCGGAATCGCCGCGGCTTCGACGAAGCTCGCGTGCTGTGGTTTCTTGGCGACGACGTCCTCGTGCGCGCACACCCGCTCGGAGAGCCCGCCCATGCGCATCTTCTCGAGCCGAGCAAATACCTCGTCGCCGACGCGGACCTTCGTGACCTCGCCGCCGGCGGCGCTGACCACGCCGGCGACATCGCAGCCCAGCGCGATCGGCGGCTGGAGCGGCAGCACCAGCTTTGTCTTGCCGTCGCGAATCTTGTAGTCGATGGGGTTCAAGCTCGCCGCCCGCACCTCGATCAAGACATCGCGGGCGTCGACGATCGGTTCGTGTCGGTCGACGAGGTCGAGCACCTCGGGACCGCCGTATCGCTGAGCGACTACGCTTCGCATAGGTGCTACGCTCGCAGATCGGATGACGGCTGTCGATCCGCTGATCGGGCGTGACCTCGATGGTCGCTACACGATCGTCGACAAGCTCGGTCACGGCGGCATGGGCAACGTGTACCGCGCGAAGCAGCACGGCCTCGGGCGCGAGGTCGCGATCAAGGTCGTCACGCCGCGGCTCGGGGTCGACAAGCTCGCGGTCAAGCGCTTCATCCGCGAAGCCCAGCTCGCCGGCAAGCTCTCGCATCCGAACGCGGTCGCGATGCTCGAGTCAGGCCAGACCAAGGACGGCATGCTCTATCTCGTGATGGAGCTCGTCCCCGGGCGCACGCTCGAGGAGGTTGTCGGCGCCGAGGGCAAGCTGTCCGCGCAACGCGTGGTCCGGATCGGCACGCAGATCTGCGATGCGCTCGAAGGTGCGCACGCACTGCAGATCGTGCATCGCGATCTCAAGCCCGCGAACATCATGCTGACGGCGTCGAGTCGCGACCTCGTCAAGGTGCTCGACTTCGGCCTCGCGAAGTCGCTCTCCGAAGCGAGCGGCGCCACGATGATGACGAGCGCAGGCGCCGTGATCGGTACGCCTGCGTTCATGCCGCCCGAGTCGGTGACCGGTGGCGTCGTCGATCACCGTGCGGATCTCTACTCGCTCGGTTGCACGCTGTTCTTCGCAGCGATGGGCAAGTTGCCGTTCGAGTCGACGGCGGTCGCCGAGATGATCGCGATGCACGCGGTCGAGCCACCGCCGCCCCTGCTCGGCGTGCAGGTCGGGCTCGCGAACGTGATCGAGCGGTTGCTCGCGAAGGCACCGACCGAGCGCTATGCGAATGCCGCCGAGACGCGCGATGCGCTCGAAGTGGCGCTGTCGGCCGGCGCGGCGGTCGTCACAGCGCCGACGCCGACGAAGCCGCCGACGCGCGTCGGCGCAGCGGAACGCGCGGGCACGCAGCTCGGCTGGGCGACGCCGGCGTCGGGCGTGCCGGTGACGACGCCGCGCACGGCCGGGTCGGCACCGATTGCGCGGCCATCGACGGGACCTACGCCGATCGCGAAACCGTCCACGCCGATCGCGAAACCGCCCACGGGACCCACGCCGCTCGCGAAGCCGCCCATCGGTCCCTCGCCGATCACGAAGCCACCGACGGGGCCGACGCCGTTGGTGAAGCCCGTCAGCGGCGATTCCGGCCCGACCGCGCGCGCGACCAACGACATACCGCTTCCGAGCCCGTCCTCGGTCGTAGCGGCCGCGGGCTCCGACGACGTGTCCAGCTCGTCGGTGCCGAGCGCCGGCAACGCAGCGACGATGCCGGCAAGCCCGACGCCGGTGTCGAGCGGTGTCGTAGCGAGACCCGCCACGGGACAGAAGACCGGACCGGTCGTGCAGCTCGAGGATTCGCGCAAGGTACGGCTCGCGTGGACCGCGATCATCCTCGTGATCCTCGCGAGCATCGGCCTCGTGCTCTACACGCTGGCGAAGCGCTCGTCAGTCGCCTCGACCCAGCAACACGACGCTACGCAAACGCCGGTCGCCGCCCCCGCCGATGCACCCGCGTCCAGCCTGGACGCAAGCGAGCCGATTGACGCAGCGGAAGCGCTGCTCGATGCCGCCGCACCTCTCGATGCAACTGCGCCGAGTGCCGAGACGTCGCCGCCGCCCGTGCCCGAACCGAAACGGCCCAAGAAGCCGCGCCAAAAGAAAGACACGCCGAAACCTCCCGACAAACCCGTACTGCGCAGAACGCCGGGAGTCGGCGGGAACTAGCCGGCCGGTTAACCGATTTCTTCGGCGTACGTCATCACGAGGTACATCACCGCTTCGACCTTGCCCGGGTTTCGGTAGGCGTGCGGCGTGTCGGCCTCGAACAGGATCGAATCACCGGTCTCGAGCCGATGGGTATCACCCGATACGTCGATCTCGATCGTACCCGCGGTGACGACGAGGTTCTCGCTCGTGCCCGGCGGATGCGCGTCGGCGTCCTCGACACTGCCGCCGGCGAGGCGCAGCTCGTAGAACTCGACGCGGCGAGGCTCGTCGAACGGGAACAGTGCACGCGACGAGAAGCTGCGGTCCTTGCTCGTCAGGATCTTCGACTCTTGCGAGCGCAACACGAGCGCACCCGACTGCGTGCGCGCGCTGATCAGCGCCGAGAACGTCACCTCGAGCGCGCGGGCGATCTTCCACAGCACGTTGATCGTAGGCGCCGACTGGCCGAGCTCGATCTGGCCGAGCATCGCGCGCGACACGCCCGAGATCTGCGCGAGCCGCTCGAGCGAAAGGCCGCGACGCGTGCGCAACCGGCGCAGGTTTGCACCGACCACCGGCGCGAGATCCGTGCTCTCCGACGGCGCCGCTGCGGCCGGAGCAGCGGCAGGCGCTGCTTCGGCGGGACGCACCTTCTCCACCCGCTCACTTGCCACTTTGTTACCTGACGCTTTCTTCTTCACCAGACCCAAACCGGGACCCAGTATACCCACACGGCCGGTGAAGCCGGGGTGAACCGAGTGACGGTCTGGTTGCGCGGCGGCATCTGCTGCCGCTCACCGCGATTACGACGGTACTCGTCGAGGCTCACGATGTTGGTAGCGAGTGCGGCGTTGCTCATGACTAGATCTTTATCCGTTCTAGCGGAAACCCGCAATCTGTTTTTACGGACAAACTGCCAAGGGATAGGAATCCTTGGCTACTTCGTCCCGAACAGACGGTCGCCTGCGTCGCCGAGGCCGGGCACGATGTAGCTCTTGTCGTTGAGCGCGTCGTCCACCGCGGCCGTGTAGATCGCAACGTCGGGATGCGACTGATGGAAAACACGTATGCCCTCAGGGCACGTCAGCAGGCACACGAACTTGATCGAGCGCGGACCACTTTCCTTCAAGCGTTCGATCGCGGCGACGGCGGAGTTGCCGGTTGCGAGCATCGGATCGACGACGATCGCATCGCGGTCGCCCATGTTCTCCGGCACCTTGAAGAAGTACTCGACGGCGGCCAGCGTCTTCGGATCGCGATACAGGCCGATGTGGCCGACACGCGCAGACGGCAGGATCTCGAGCATGCCGTCGAGAATTCCGTTACCGGCGCGCAGGATCGAGATCAGCACGATCTTCTTGCCGTCGAGCATCGGCGCGACCGTCGGTGCAATCGGCGTCTCGATCCTGACGTTCGTCGTCGGGAGATCGCGGCACACCTCGTACGCCAGCAGCATCGAGATCTCGCGCAACAGGTTGCGAAACGTGCTGGTGCTGGTCTCCTTGGAGCGCATCAGCGTCAGCTTGTGTTGAACGAGCGGATGATCGATGACGTGAACCTTGCCGGGCATGTGCCGAGCGAAGGTACCAGAGCGAATCCGCGCTGAGCCACGTGACGAGGTCGCCAGGTAGCGCAGGATTCGCAGCGAGCTACGTGCGCGAAGAGCGCGCGGCAGCTCGGGCGGCATTAGCGCTGAGCGACCTCGGCAGACGGCGTAATCGACGTCGATGCGCCGTGCGACGCAGCCGACACGGTCGTGATCGAGATAACGGTCGCGAGCGCGACGCAGGCCGCGAAGAACGCGTCACGAATGCGGGTCTTGCTCTGGGCGGTCGCGATGTTTTGGAGGCGGTTCGACATGGGAGGTTCCTTTCGAAGCGAACAAACCCTATTGCGACCGCGATGCCATAGTTAAGCCGCGTGATTTCAGCCGGTTGCGTAGAGGAAACCCGGCGTTGCCCTGTCGCACCGTTTGTCGCAGCCCCGACGCTGTCGCAGGCCTACCTGTACGCGGAGGGATCGTCGCTGATTACGAGCGGATACTTCGGCGAGCTCGTCAACCGAAGCCGCGTCGGCGGCTCACCGCGGTACGCCTCTGCCGGAGGTGCATCTGGATCGGGCTCGCGCGTGCCGGCGCCGAGCACGGCGATCGTCTCGCCGTCCGCGATCACCGCTTCGCGATAGCGCAGCGTGCGATTGAAGATCCAGCCTTCGCCCTTCTGGCCGTGACGGTCGAGGAACGCGCGTTCGACCGGCGTCGGATCGTCGAACGTTCCCGACTTGCTCTTGCCGTCGAAGTCGATCGCGATCCGCGCGGCGGTGGCATCGACGAGCGCGCGACCGCTGTCGTCCTCGAGCATGAACAGCACGCCGCGCGTTTCTTTGATGATCGTCTTCCAGTACGACGACTTGCCGGTCGAGCGTTGCTCCTCGACGATGGCGACGAAGTAGACGCAGCGCCGGCCGCTCAGCGGTGCCTCGAGCATTTCGTCGAGGCCGCGGGCGCGACCGACCACTTTGCCGAGCTCGTCGTCGCGGAGCTCTTGGATCGACCTCGTCGGCGTTTTGCGCAGCCGGCGCCGAATCTGCTGGTCGTTGGAGTAGTACCAGAATGCCCAGGCAGCAAAGCCAGCGACGCCTAGGGCGAGCAGCGCGAACCCCACGCTGCGAGCGTAACGCTAGACCTACCGCCGTGCGACATCGTGGTGCGCGACGTTGGCTGCCGTCGAGACCGTCGCGATCGAGCAAGCGCCAGCGAGCACGACGAACGCAGCGAACGCGAGGTCCCGCAGGCGCGAGTTGCGTTGGCGAGTAACGATGGTGTCGAGGCGGGTGGTCATGGCGGTGCTCCTTGTTTCGGAACAGGTCCTTTTTCAACTGCGATGCCACAACGCACGTGAACGGATGCGAGCAGTTAGCGCTGCATCTCGCTTGGCCGCGACTGTCGCACTGCCGTCGCAGTGACCTGTCGCGCCGCCAAGTTCTCAGAACACGGTGCCGTCGGATTTGATCGAGAGTGGCGAGCCACCGCCGGGGCGCAAGCGCGACGCAACTGCGCGTCCCGCGGCCCACGTGCCGCCTTCGAGGATGTTTGCGAGTGGCAGCTCGCCGGGAGACTTGCCGAGCTTCACGCGTACACCTTCGGCGACACGATCGAGCAGCGCGACGGTCAGTGCGCGCCACTCGACAATCACCGAATCACCGGGCGCGTGAGATTGCTCGCGCACGCGCGTGTGCTTCGGGACGAGCAGACCGAGATCGATGAGCAAGCCACCGTTGCGATACTCGGGCAATCCAGTCAGCGCGCCGGGCTGGGTGATCGTCAAACCCGCACGCTGCATCGGCTCGAACAGCGAGTACGCCAGCCACTGCGAAAGTTTGTGAAACGGCACGAGCCCCGCAGACGGTCCAGTGCCGCCTGCCGCGGGATGCGGCCATACGTCGCCGAGGTTGACGCCACCGAGCTCGATGCGTCCCGGCCAGATCGGTCCGAGCCCTTCGAGCAGCGCGAGCAAGATCGATGGCGCATCTACCTTCGTCGCCACGGCGCGCGTCATCGAGCCCGACGGTGCGCGGCTCTCGATCGCGATCCACATGAAGTGATCGAGGAGCCCGCCGGGACGATCGCCGGGGAAGATCATCGGCGCTGCAATCAGTGCGTTGCCGAGCGCGCGCACGAGACCGATGCGGCCGTCGAGTCCCACGAGCGGGTTCGCGTTGTTGGCCTGAAACGCGGCGGCGAGCCGGTCGGGCTCGAGCTCGCGCAAACCGATCGCATCGACACGCAGTGGCCACTGTGGGTCCGACGAGAACAGACCGGCCTCGAACGCGCGCAGGCTCGCGACCGCTAATCCTTCGGAGCGGCTGATCTCGAGACCGGTGCTCGGTTCGCGATAGCGCCACTGATCGCCGGCGCCTGCATCGAGCAACACCGAGACGACGATCAGATCGATCCACGCACGTGCGCGCTCGTCGCGCGGTAGCCCGGCGAGCTTGGCGTCGAGCTCCGCCACACGATCGATGCCCGCGGCACGAAAGTGATTGCTGCGACCGTGCACCGGCACGTCGAGCGTTGGATATCTCTCGTGGGTCACTGCGACGACTTCGTCGATCACGCGCGACATCGCGGTCATCTCGATCGCGAAGTGTTCGAGCTCGCCGGCGAACCCTTTTTCGAGGATGTTCTCGCAGCGGGCGCGGATCGCGAGTGGAGCGCGGAGGTACGCGACCGCGGTCTCGTCTTCACTCGGCATCTACGCGCTACAAGCTACCGGACCCAAGCGAGCGGCGCTAGCTCACTTCAGGATCGTGACCTCGGTAATCGTCGCGAGGTCGCCGAAGTTTGCGTGTAGCGTCGTGTGCCCCTCACCCATCGCCTGCAGCATCATGCCGGCCATGTCGAGGTTCGCGATGCTCTCGTCACGCACTGCCCAGTAGCTGTCGATCGTCACATCCTGTAGCCGGTACATCGTGTCGAGTCCCGTGGCTTTGACGTGCACCTGCGTGCCGACGCTCGTGCTTACTGTCGACGGTTCAATCCAGATGTAGACGATCGCCGGAGGTCCCACGCGCGTCGGAATGTCGAACGTCTGACCGTGCGAGTTGACGTGCACGACCGTCGCGCCTGGGTTAGCAGCAGAGATTCGCAGTCGCTTGCCGTCGTACTCGGGTGTCACCGACACGATCGTTGGATCGTCGATCGTCCACACCACGCTGAACAGACTGTCGACGGGCGCGCCGTCGATCGACACCGTCACGTTCTCGGTGGTGCCTTGCGGCATCTCGAGCGTGCGCGTGTCGACGTCGACCGCCGGATTATCGAGACACCCACCGAGCACGAGGGAAAGCCAGCCAAGTCGTCGCATGGTCCACAGCTAACCGAGCACGCACGCGAGGGCGAGAAAACAGCCCTCGCGGCATCACTTATCTAACGAGGCGGAACGATCACGAGCGGGTGCTTCACGCTGCCGACGAGTCGCAGCCGTGGCGTAGGGCGATCGCGAAACGCGCGCTCGCCGGTTGGCGGTAGCGGGTTCACGTCGTGCATGACGACGCCACCGACCGTGATGCGATCGCCGACTGCAATGATCATCTCCTCGAACCACGCGCGGTCCGCCGCTTTGAGCGCGAAGCGCGCGGCGAATGACATCTGGCGCTCGACGTCTCGCTGCCCGAGCTTGACGGCAGGGACCCCGAAGATAGCGGAGGCACCGTCGACAACGATGTGCTCATCGCGCGACATCTCCAGTACGAATGGCCTGAACTGCACCAATGGCGGTGGCATGGTGCTGGTTCCGCGGATCCGCGATCGCGAGAGCACGCACTCGCGTCCGGATATCGGTGCGATCACCGTCTCGTCGAGCGTGCCGACAATGCCGGTCGCTCTGACGTGGCTGCCCTCTGCCGAGCTTGCGGTAAGCGCAGCGTGCCCTCGGATCGCGCGCCAAGCGCGCCACCTCTCGATCAGCGGCATGACACTCGCACCGCTGGCCTGTCACTCGGTGAGGCTGCGGCCCTTCGCCTTTGCGAGCTCTTCACCCGATGGCGGCGCTTCCTGTGTGAAATATCCGGCGGCCATTTTCGCGTCCATCTCGACTCTCGCGTCGGCGGGCACGAGCTCGTCGGGGATCTTCACGCGCTCGCCGACTTCGATGCCACTGCGCACGATCGCGTCGTACTTCATGTTCGACATCGACACGAGCCGATGGATCTTCTTGACGCCGAGCCAGTGCAGTACGTCGGGCATCAGCTCCTGGAACCGCATGTCCTGCACGCCCGCGACGCACTCGGTGCGCGCGAAGTATTGCGCTGCGCTGTCGCCACCCTGCTGGCGCTTGCGCGCGTTGTAGACGAGGAACTTCGTGACCTCGCCGAGCGCACGGCCTTCCTTGCGGAAGTAGACGATGAGGCCGACGCCGCCGGCTTGCGCGCCGCGAATACATTCCTCGATCGCGTGGGCGAGGTACGGGCGGCACGTGCAGATGTCGGAGCCGAACACGTCGGAGCCGTTGCATTCGTCGTGCACGCGCGCGGTCAGCGTGACGCTCGGATCGGCGAGTCGCTTGGGATCGCCGAACATGTAGATCGTCTGGCCGCCGATCGGCGGGAGGAACACGTCGAGGTCGCCGCGCGTGACGAGCTCGGGGAACATGCCGCCGGTCTGCTCGAACAGCGTGCGGCGCAGCTCGCTCTCGGTACAGCCGAACCGCTTCGCGACGCCGGGCAGGTACCACACCGGTTCGGTGGCTGCCTTCGTGACCGGCACTTCGCGCTTGGTCTTGACGATCTTGCCGTCGATCGGAATGCGGCCGGCTTCCATCGCATCGACGATCTCCGGCATGTCGATGTGCGCCTTCGTGATCGCGATCGTCGGGCGAATGTCGTAGCCCTGCTTCAGATACTCGGCGAACACGTCTTGCACGATGTGGCCGTACGGATCGATCGACACGATGCGTTCGGAGTCGTGCCACTGCGGATACGGACCGAACGGATCGCTCGGCGCGGTGTTTGTGAGATCGGGAACGTGCTGCGGGTCGAGTGCCTTCGCCGCGATCGCGAGCGCGCGGTACACGGCGTAGCTGCCCGAGTGCGTGCCGATCACGTTGCGATGGTCGGGGGTGGTCAGCGTGGCGATGATCGGGCCGCGCGTCTTTGCATCGGCGGCGCCCCAATGGATCGGAATGGGCTTGGCGCCCGCACCCGGATGCGACGTGAGCTTGATGTGCTTGGACCTGGGCTTGCCTTTTTCAGTCACGGTTACCTGACGCCGCGCAGACCGAATTCATGAGGCCTGAGGGACCGTTGAGCCTAGACCCAGATGTGGGTGCCGTCCACTGCCGGGCCCTGCGGCTCCCAAAGCGCGGCCGTCGCGTGTCATCCAGATCATGAGGGCAGCACTACTTGTTTTGATCACGGGTTGCACGACGTTAGGTCCGATGCCGGCGACGACCGGTGTGTCGGCGGTGCCGATCAACCGACCCGGTGGTGAGGTCCAGCTCGGTCCCGTTCCCGGCTTCTTTCTCAGCTCGTCCGCGCACGCGCAGGCGAACGGCGCGCCGATCATGCAAGCGTCCGCGCTGATCGAGCCCGACCGCTGGATCGGGCTCAAAGGTCTCGTGGTCGGCGCGCGGTTGTTCGGCCAATCGGGTGACACGCCGGGCGAGCCGTACATCGGCTATCGCCGCACGATGCGCGAAGGTCTGTCACTCGGTGGCGGTCTCTATGGCACGAGCAAGCGCAGCAGCGCGCGGCTCGCGTCGTACCAGGCGACTCGCGTGGGCGGCGAGGCCGCGCTCGACGCACAGCTGTGGGAGGGCGAATGGGTCGGGTTTCACCTGCAAGGTGCGGTGAGCGCGACGCGCATCGCTGCGAGCGGCGAGTACTGCGTCGACCCGATGGGCATCGCGAAGGACTGCAACATCGACGATCCGACGATGAACACGATGATCGACGGCAAGCAGACCGGCGTGTATCCCGCTGCGACCGGCTCGGTCGCGCTCGCGTTCGCGAAGGGTCGCGACGGTGTATTCGACGGCGCGCGGCTCGCACTCATGTTCGCGACCGGCTCGATGCCGGTGATGGCGAACGGCGAGAAGACCGGCAACGATGTCTACGCGGCCGCCGGGCTCACGCTCACGCTCGGCATCGCGAACGAGTAGATCGCGGACGACTAGATCGCAGTGCTAGGCTCCGCGCGTGAGTCTCGCGGAGCAGCGCTGGCTGCGGTTGTTCACGCTGTGCGTGCTCTACGTCGCGCAGGGCATTCCGTGGGGGTTCATGGCCACGACGCTGCCGGCGTACCTGACGCAGCGCGGGCTCGATTTCGGATTCGTCAGCGCGACGCTGTCGTTCACCTATTTGCCGTACTCGCTCAAGTGGATCTGGGGACCGATCATCGACTCGGTCACGATTCCGCGTTTCGGTCGGCGCCGGCCTTGGATCTTGCTCGCGCAGGCAATGATGGCGGTGACGGTCATCTCGATCGTTACGTTCGACGTCACGACCGAGCTCAAGCTCCTCGCGTGGATGGTGTTCATCCACACCGTATTCAACGCGCTCCAGGATGTCGCCGTCGATGCACTTGCCGTCGATTTGCTCGACGACGACGAGCGCGGCCGCGCGAACGGTCTCATGTACGGCTGCAAGTATGGCGGCGGGCTGATCGGCGGATACGTGATGATCGAGGTCGTATCGTACGCCGGACTCGACGCCGCGCTCATCACGCAGACGGCGATCCTCGTCGCGATCATGTTCGTGCCGCTGCTCGTGCGCGAACGTGCAGCCACGGGCCCGCGGCCGGCGCGCCAACCGATCGGAGACATCGCGCGCTCACTCGGTATCGCGTTCTCGGTGCGCTCCGCGCTGATCACGGTCGTGCTGATGCTCGGGGCGAACTTCGCGACCGGCATGTTATCCGCGCTCGGCTACAAGCTGTTCATCGGCACGCTCGGTTGGGCGGACACCGAGTACACGAAGCTCACCGGCGGCTGGGCACTGGCGGTCGGAGGCGCTGCGGCCGCGGCGACCGGATTCCTCGTCGACCGGTTCGGTCGCAAGAGCGTCGCTGCGACGGCATCGATCGCGCTAGCAGCCGGCTGGTTCGCGTTTGCGCTCTTGCGCGACTACTGGCACGTGCGTGAGCTCGGCTGGGTGTCGGGTCTCTACACGCAGGCGACGCTCGCGACGATGACGGTTGCGCTGATCGCGATGTGCATGGACTTGTCGTGGGACAAGATCGGCGGCTCGCAGTTCACGGCGTACATGGCGCTGTCGAACTTCTCGACCGTGCTCGGCCAGCAATTCGCCGTGCGCGCAGATGCTGTGCTGGAGTTCCACGGCATCTACATCGTGGCCGGCTGCGTGCAAGTCGTCGTCACGACACTGCTGATCTTCATCGACCCGACCGAGCTTCGCCGCACATTGCCGCTGCCCGAAGGCACCCGACCGAAGCGCTGGGGGATATTCGCCCTGCTCGCCCTGCTCACGTTCCTGGTCGTCATGACCATCCGCGCTAGCCTCAAGTATCTGTAGAATGTCGATCGTGCGTTGGATCTTGTTCGTCGCGCTTATGGGCTGCACGCAGCCGCGCAGCAAGACGTGCGTCGACATCTGCGCGCGCGAGTCGGACTGCATCGCGGCGACGAAGGCTGAGATTCCGTTCGACGAAAAGGAATGCGTGTCGGCCTGCGAGGTGTTGCGCGCCGATCAGCAGAACCTCGCGAAGGTCGAGCAGCACAACGAGTGCGTGATGAAGAACGCCTCGTGTGCCGCTGTCCTCGAGTGCCCCTAGAGATCTTCCGCGGTCTTGATGATCTCGGGGATGAAGTCGCGGCGGAAGCGAATCATGCTGCCAAACCACGCGAACTCGCGCGCGTTGAAGCCATCCCCGTCGGGTCGACTGACGCCGCCTTCGATGTCCTCTTCGCCCATCGTGAGCTCGCAGACCCTGCCGAGCTTGCGTGCGCGAGCACAGTCATCGGGGTTGCCTTGCGCGGGCGCTTGCGGTTGTGGCTTCGCTTGAGCTTGCGGTTTCGGTTGCGGTGGCTCCGACGGTTCGGTGGCAAACGCGACGGAAGGTAGGAGCAACAGCGTGGCGAGAAGAAGACGCATGCCGGCGAGACACGGCGGCCGGGCGACAGTTGCGGCTCAGTCCTCGCGGCGGTCGGCAAGTTGGCGTCGCGCCTGGCGCCAGTTGGCGAAGTGACGCTCGATGACTTCGCGGTCGGCGCGGGCACGTGCGAGCCGCTGCCGCGCTTCGTCGAGCGAGCCGAGTCGCGATCCATGGACGGATTCGGTGCGCAGCTCCTCGCCGATCGCGCGCTCGACCTCGCCGCGGCACTTGGCGATGTAGCGGTCCGCGCGCACGAGCTGGTCGGGAGTCATCGCGCCGCGCATCAGCGTGTCGCGCGCCGCGATCGCCGTCGTTAGCACAGTGCGCGCAACGGCCGTACGGGCACGCACCGTTTCGAGCCGCAGCGCGGTCTCGCGTGCATCTCCGACGGCAACTGCGAGATCTCCGCGGCGAATTCGCTCGTCGCGCTCGCGTGCGTCGCGCACGGGTGCGAGTCGGTAGCGGTCTTCCCCGGCCACATCGCAATGTTACACTGCGTGACAATGGTCGGTGCCGAGGAGCCCGCCCCGATAGACCGGTATGTCGTGCTGGAGCACCTGTCCGAAGGCGGGATGGGTGCGATCTACGTGGGCAAGAAGCTCGGTGCGGGCGGCTTCGAGATGGAGGTCGTGCTCAAGCAGCTGCTGCCCGAGTTCACGCAGCAGGAAGAGTTCATCGACCTGTTCCTGCGCGAAGCGAAGCTGTCGGCGACGCTCGACCACGCGAACATCGTCCACACGATCGATCTCGTCACCGCGGGTGGCGAGTACTTCATCGTGATGGAGTACCTGCCGGGCGGCGATCTGCGCACGCTGCTCAAGAAGGCGAAGCGGCGCGGCAAGCGGTTCTCCCCATCGGCTGCGATCTACATCTCGCGCGAGGTGCTGTCGGCGCTCGCGTACGCGCACTCGAAGCGCGACTTCGATGGCAACCCGTTGAAACTGATCCATCGCGACGTGTCGCCGTCGAACGTGCTGCTGTCGTACGGCGGCGAAGTGAAGCTGACGGACTTCGGCATCGCGAAGGCGGCAACGCACACGTCGCTGTTCTACAAGGTGAAGGGCAAGATCGGATACATGTCGCCCGAGCAGGCGAAGAGCGATCCGATGGATCACCGCAGCGACCTCTATTCGCTCGCGGTGTGCATGTACGAGATCCTTACCGGCGAGCGCTTGTTCGTGCACGCGGGTCTGACCACGTCCGCCGACGAGATCTATTCGCAACCCGTGCCGCAGCTGTCGCGCAAGGTGCCGGGCTTGGCACCCGAGCTCGACGGGATCATGAAGAAGGCACTGTCGCTCGACCCCGAGAAGCGGTTCCAGACTGCGGGCGAATTCCAAGAAGCGCTGATGCGCTGCGCACACCGCAACGGCTTGCTGATGTCGGCGCCCGAGCTCGGCGAGGAGTTGCGCGAGGCGTGCGGGCCCACCGATCAGTGGCGCGATGACGACGACGACGACGAGATCTCGGTGCCGCGCGCCGGTACCGAGGTCTACGACTCGACCGACGACGACGATGACGGCGCGCTCGAGATTCGTCCGTCGAGTCCGTTGTCGATTCACAGCCTCGCCGCGCGCGCGAAGTCTTCGCCGTCCGCAAAATCGCCGCCGCTCAACACGAAGTCGCCGCCACTGCGACCGAAGACCGAAGTCGGCAAGTTTCAGGGCGTCGAGCTGACGTCGATCATCAACATGATGGATCTCGACGATCGCCTTGGCTCGCAGCCGCTCGTCGATCTCGATTCCGGTCCGCGCCAGCGGCCGTCGCCACCGCAGCAGCGCCAGGGCTTCGATTCGGATCCCGCGCTGATGTCGCTCGTGCAGTCGCTGCCGACCGCGCGCGGTGGTTACGGTGCGCCGCCGCCGGCGCCCGAGCGTCCCTACAATCCGTCGCCCGATCACGGCTACACGCCACCGCCGCCCGATCGCGGCTACACGCCACCGCCGCTCGACGCCGGCGAGATGCTGCCGCAGCGCCAGTTCGCGCCGCCACCGCCGCAGTCGCACGTGCCGTTCAACCCACAGCCGCAAGCGCCGATGCATCTCGATCCGCCGCGGCGCGCCCGAAAACCGTCGACGCGAGCGGAGCGTTCGGCGCTCACGCCGTGGCTCGTGATCGGACTGATCGTTGTCGTTGCTATCATCGTTACTTTGATCGTCGCGATGTCGGGTCCGAGCGTGCCGAGCGGAAAGTAGCTGCGATCGTTAAGGGATCTCTAGGGGTGGGGGTCTAGACACCAGGAGCCGCAGCGGACTACTATGTTGCAGGCGCAACGGATGTCTCGCGATCGCTCTAATGTCACCGCGCTTTTGGACGACGCGCCGTCCTACTCGCGGCAAAACGCGGGCGGGATCTTCGTCGTCATCAAAGGTCCCGATCGCGGCGAAGCGTGTCGGCTGACCAAAGACCCGGTGTCGTTCGGATCGGGGCCGCAATGCAGCCTCGTGCTCACCGACAAGACGGTGTCGCGCAAGCATCTCGAAGCGTCGCTCGTTGGCGATGAAGTCGTGATGTCCGACTGCGGCTCGACGAACGGCACCTTCATCCAAGGCTCGCGCTTCGAGCGGATCTCGATCGGCTTCGGCGCCGAGGTGAAGCTTGGCCGCACCGTGATCAAGTTCTTGCCCGATGAAGAGATCGTCGAGCCCGAGCCGAGCGCACAAGCCTCGCTCGGATCGATCGTCGGCGGCGACACGAAGATGCGGCAGATGTTCACGCTGCTCGAAGATGTCTCCGCGACGAACGCGACCGTGCTCATCGAAGGCGAGACCGGCACCGGCAAGGAGCTGATCGCCGAAGAGATCCACATGCACTCGCCGCGCAAGGACGGACCGTTCGTCGTGTTCGACTGCGGCAGCGTCCCGCGCGAGCTGATCGAATCGATGCTGTTCGGTCACGTGAAGGGCAGCTTCACCGGCGCGATCACGGATCGTCGCGGCGCATTCGCAGAAGCGCACGGCGGCACGATCTTCCTCGACGAGATCGGTGAGATGGCGCTCGATCTGCAGCCCTCTCTGCTGCGCGTGCTCGACAAGCGCGCGGTGCGCAAGGTCGGCTCGAACACGTACGAGAAGATCGACGTGCGCGTCGTTGCCGCCACGAACCGCGACCTTCGCGCCGAAGTCGCAAAGAAGGCGTTCCGCGAAGACTTGTACTACCGCCTCGCGGTGATACGCGTCAGCGTGCCGCCACTGCGCGAGCGCGGCACCGACATCCCGCTGCTCATCCAGCACTTCGTGAGCTCGTTCGGCCAAGGCCTCACCGTCGCGCCCGAAGACATGGCGCGCCTCGTGCGCCACAGCTGGCCGGGCAACGTGCGCGAGCTGCGTAACGTGATCGAGCGCGCGTGTCTGCTCGCGCGCGGCTCGTCGATCAATCTAGAAGATGCGCTGGTCAGCGAAGCGGCGCCGAGCCTTGGCATTCGCACCGACCTGCCGTTCAAGGAAGCGAAGGGTCAGCTCGTCGAGCGCTTCGAGCAGGAGTACATCGAAGACTTGATGCGCCGGCACAAGATGAACCTGTCGGCCGCAGCGCGCGAGGCGCAGATCGATCGCAAGCATCTGCGCGAGCTGATCCGCAAGTACGGCCTCGACCCACGCCATCCGGCCGGCGAGGCCGCCGGCGGCGAAGACGAGCTCGACTGAACGCGCCACGGGTTGGCGCTCGCTGCACCTCGACTGCACCTGGTGCACGCGCGGCTAACTCGCCGAAATCTCGCGCGCCGAGGTCGGCATCGTCCCTGCTATTGCCCCATCGCCATGGAACCCTGGCTCATCGGCGCGATCGCGGGCGGTACAGCCGCGCTCGCAGTTATGGTGTCCCAGCGTCGAGGCAACAAGACCGCGCTAGAGGTGCTGCCGCTCCTCCGCGATCGCGGTCCGCTGACGATTCCCGAGATCATGGAGCAGCTCGGGCTCGTCGGGTTCTCAGCGCAGGGCAAAGTCGTCATGGCACTCGATTCATTGATCCGTGCGGGCAACGTCGAGGAGCGGCCGGTGCCCCCCGGCACGCCGCAGCTCGAGAAGATCAAGGTGCGCAAATACGCGATGCGGGCGAGCTAGCGGTTCTTCACAGCGAACAGAATATTGTCGTAGCCCGCCGCTTTGGCCGTCGTGACCACGCGATTGATCACGGCGGACGGCGTGCTTTGGTCCGCTTGCAGGATCAACAGGCCGTCCTTCGTTGGCGGCAGCGCTTTGGTGAGCGCGTCGAGCTTCGTCGCCTTCTGCGCATCGGCGACCGACATGATCTCGGTCGACGTACCGCCCGCGTTGAGCGTGAGCTTGTCGCGCGTGATCACGAGTACCGGCGCCTTGGCGAGCTTGTCGGATGCGCCGGTCGGTGGCGGGTCACGCGGCGCGGTTGCCGTGCCCGAGCCCGCTGGTGTCGGGTCGTGCGGAATGACCGAAGTCGGACACTCGGTCGCCGCGCCCTTCGTCGACGCGGAAGCAAGCGGCACCGCGAGCTCGGCCGGTGAAGCCACGCCCGTATCCATGAAGCCCGCCTTGATCGCGATATCGAGCGTCTCGATCATCTCTTGATAGAGGACGGCGTCGTCGCCCGCGAGCTCGGCACTGGACGGACCGCACTCGTGTTCTTTCGCCTTGCGCAGCTGCGCCTCGAGCCACGCGTGATCGAGTGCCTTGCCTTTGCGTGGCGCGAAGCAGCGCGCTTTGTCGTCGCGGCCCGTCGCGAGCCACGTGCCGTCCTCGCTGATGTAGATCGACACGAAACCGCAATCGGCTGCGTCGCCAGCGCTAGGTCCGCGCGGCTGGATCTCGATCTTCGTGATCGGCTTCGTGACGATCTCGCGACATTCATCGGCGTGCGCGAGCATGTAGCTCGGCAGCAGGCAGCGGCGAAATTCCGACGGTGCCTCGCGACACGTCTTCGCGTAGTCGAACGGCTTCGGCGTCGCGATCTGCGGAGCCATCGCCGGGATCGCCGTCACGATCTTCGCGATCCGATCGCATTCGTCGCCGGTCGGCGCGACGCACTTCTCGATCGTCTCGGCGACCTTCACCGGATTGTTCGGATAGCGCTTGGACAGCTCGGCCATCGCCTCGGCCGGCTTGTCGCGCACGATCGCACAATCGTCGGGCTTGCCTTTGCTGCACGCGGTGGACGCGAGCGCGAGCACGAGGACGAGCGACCGCATCAGTCGTCGATCTTGACGCGCGCGGAGAGTCGCTCGTCCTTCACGTTGATGTCCCACTTGCGACGCGAGTCTGTGACGATGTCATAGACCTCGACGGTGTGCGGACCGACGACCGTATCGATGCGCTCGGTCGGGCACGTCTGGCCCGTCGGCGTGCCATCGACATAGACGTAGTAGCGTTCCTTAGCCTTGCACTTGAGCACCTTGATGCCGGCGTGACCGCCGGTTGGCGTCACCGGCTTGAGCTGGATGTCGAACACGCCGTGACCGTCGACCTCGCTGATGTAGAGATCATGACCGGGCGAGAGCACGACCATCGTGTGGCGATCCGCCGAGCCGTCGAGCTTGAGCGGCGTCACGCCTTGATCGGCGCCGTCGATGAACACGCGCGCGCCCGCCGGCTTCGACTTGATCTCGAGCTTGTCGGACTTCGCGGTCGGCTTGACCACCTCGGGCTTGTCGGCGACGGCGGCATCTGGCTTCACGGCCGCGACGACTGCCGCATCGGGCGCCACGGCAGCGACGACTGCCGCATCGGGCGCCGGCGGCGGCACGACTTCGGGTTTCACCGCAGCGTCGGGTGTGGCAACCGCCACGACCGCTGCATCGGCGGTGACCTTCGCGATCGGCTTCGCCGATCCGCTGCCGTCGTTCGCGGCGACCTTCGTGTCGTCCTTGCGGCTCGAGTACACGTACCACCCGCCGGCGGCACCGCCACCGAGCAGCAGCAGCGCGACGACGATCATCGGCGCTTTCGACGATCCCGACGGCTTGCGCGTCTGCACCGTCGCTTGCACCTGTTGGGCGACTGGCACCGGCGATTGCGAAGGTGGTCGCGCGACAGGCATCGACCTGCTGGGTGCGAGATCGGCGGCCGCGGCTCGCGCCTCGCTCGCGAACGCATCGACTGGATCGTCGACGTACGGCGGCGACTCGAGTGGCGCTTGCCCGAGGTCGTGCGGTTTCTCGATCGACTGCAGCTCCGCGGTGTTCTTGACCGAACGCTTGCCGTACTCCTCGACCATCGCAGGCGACATCTCGCCGGTGCGCGTCTCGAAGTTCTGGCCCGGCGTCGGCGGCCGCGCACGCAGCGCTGCGGGCGACAGGGTGCCGGGCGCTCCGAGGCCTTGCATCGTCGACGGGTCCTGCGCCGGCATCCTGCCGCTGTCGGTCGGCTCGCCATACGGCGCGATCTCGATGATTGGAGCCTGGTCCGGCATCCCCTGCGATGGATCGAAATCCGTGATCTCGACGAGCCCGCTCGGCTCGACGATCTCGTCCTCGGACGGCCTGACGACCGGCAAGGGCGGTGGCGTTGCGCGCGTCGCGGGCCTGCCGGGCGGCGGACCGTTGCCCTTCGCGATCGGCGGAATCACGCCGGGCACGATCGGCTTCTTCACGGGCGAGATGCCCATGATCGTCTTCGCCGGATTGAGCGAGGCCGGTGGCGGCGAACCCGGCGGCGGCGTCACGCCTGGTGGTACCGGAATCGGCGGCGGTGCGAGGCCCGGCACCGTCGAGTAGGGCGAACCAGCTCGAGCCAGATCTGGCATCGTCGAGCTTGCCGACGGCACGATCGGCGACACGTCGGTCCTCGCGTGGTCGCCGCGGCTAAATGGCTGCGTCGAGACATCGTGCGCGTCGAGCGCGCCGCCTTGCGGCAAGGACGCGTTTTGGAGATTGAGCGCGACCATGCCCGACAAGTTGCCTTCGTTGAGCGATGCGTACCGATCGAGCGTGGTCTTGATCTGCGCGCCGATGTCTTTTCGCGTACCCGGCACCGGCGCGACACGGAGCGCGGCATCGAGTGCATCGGCGAGCGCGCGCGCGTCGGGAAACCGCTCGAACGGTGAGCGCGCGAGGCAGCGCTGCAGCACGCGCACGATCGGTCGCGGCAGCGGCGGCTCGGCAGGCGGACCGGCGACGATCGCTTGCGCGATCTGCGCGGGCGTTTCGCCGCGGTACGCGCGTTGCCCGGTGACGAGCTCGTACGCGATCACGCCGAGCACGAACACGTCGGTCGCGGCCGACGTCGACTCGCTGGCGATCTGCTCGGGTGCGAGATACGGGATGCGATGGATGAGCCGCGCCGACTCGACGGGCCGCGGCGGCATCGTCGCGGCGAGGATCCCGAAGTCGGTCACCTTGACGTCGCCGTCGACAGTAACGATCACGTTCGTCGGCGCGAGGCCCAAGTGCGAGAGCCCGCGGCCGTGCGCATAGCCGACCGCGCGCGCCGCCTGCGAGACGAGCGCGAGTGCGCCGCCCGCTGCGATCGCGATACCGGCGAGCTTGGCTTCCTGCAACAGCCGGAACGCATCGAGGCCGGCGACGTACTCGACGGCGGTGAACGTCTGGCCCTGCGCGACGCCGAACTCCGACATCCGTGCGATGCGCGGGTGCTCGAGGCTGCCGTAGGAGCGCGCTGCTGCCGACAGTGCGGTCGCAACCGGACCGGCCGTCAGCTCGGGCGCGAACCGCTTGACGGCGAACTGCCGCTCGAAGCCGGCGACGCCGAAAACTTTCGCCCGCGACACCATGCCGTTGGGCCCGCCTCCGATGGGCTCCAGCAACTGGTAGCGCCCGACGCGTTCGGTCGCCGTTGACAGATCTTTCAACGGTCTCGACTTTACCCGATCTGGGCCCGATGACGCGATGCGTTGGCTGAATGAAACATCGTGTCGCGGCTAACTTGCTCTCGACGGCGAACGCTGGCACGACGGATCTATGGCGCGAAAGACCAAGTCCGGAGCCGATACCGGCGAGGGCGCCGACCCAGATGAGGCCAAGGATCCGAAGAAGGACGAGGCCAAATCCGAGCAGAAGACCGAGCCCAAGGCCGAAAAAACCGCCGAGAAAAAGCTCGAGCAGAAGACCGAGCAGAAGACCGAGCAGAAGACCGACAAGGTCGACACGAGCGAAAAACAGGAGGCCGTTCCGGTCGCGCGCGCGGAGGCCGAGACCCAGCCGATCGCGGCGCCGCCCAAAGACCTGCCCGAAATCGTGCCTCCCGAACCGCGCGACGAGCCGTGGCCCGACGCCACACCGCAGCCGATGAAGCCCGTCGAGCCGTCGGCGGAGACGCGTGCGTCGCGCACCGCAACCGCGACGATCGCAATGCCGGGGGTCGATCTGGGCAAACCGCCCGACATGCCTCTGACGACCGCCCCGCCGCCGCTCGCGCTCGGCACCGTCGAGGATCCGACCCACATGCCGGGTCCGAAGGACGTTCCGGCGGGCGCGCCCGACGACCCCGCGCCTGCCCCCGGTGTCGTGCCGCCGGGCGACTCGCGTTCGCTTCGTCGGGGCAATGAGTTCGCGCTGGTCTACCGCGTCGGCACCTGTGTGATCAGCCGAACCGGCGTCGTCGGGACTCGTGGCCAATGGCGGGTGGTCGAATACCCTACCTCCGCGTCGGCGAGCAGTAGCTACGCGAAGGAGTGCTCGCGGTTCGTCTCCGAGGGCTTCTCGGACTATCGTGCTTGAAGTGGCACCTTCGAAGTCGCGCAAGGCGTTAGCGGTCCGCTCGTCGTGGCTGCTGCGATGGGCGCTCGAAGCACCGTCGCGCTGGCTCGGCCGCCGCAGCACGATCGGCCAAGACGTCGTCGGGGGTGCCGACGGACTTTCGTATCTGCGCCACCTGGTTCGCGGCAATCGACTGCGCCGGCGCGACGCGTTTGGCGAGATGTCGCCCGACTCGCCGCCGGTCCTCATCATCCACGGCTTCCTCGGCACGCGCGGCTCGATGTACATGCTCGAGCGCAGGCTCGTCGACGACGGCTTCGTGTGCGTATCGTTCAATCTCGGCACGCTCAACGTGCGCGATATCCGGCGCTCGGCATTTCTCATCCATCGCAAGATCGAGCGCATCCTCGCGCAGACCCCGTCGCAGAAGATCGACATCATCGGCCACTCGATGGGCGGCCTGATCGGCCTCTATTACGTGAAGAAGCTCGGCGGCCACACACGTGTGCGCAAGCTGATCATGATGGGGACGCCACTCCGTGGGACCTGGGCGGCCCTGTTCGGTGTCGTCACGCTCGGGCTATGGTCGACCTCGTCGTGGCAGCTGTTGCCACGCAGCCGGTTTCTCGACGAGCTCGCGCAGGGATCAATTCCGCCCGGCGTCGAGGTCTCGACAATCGCGGCGGCGCGGGATTGGGTCGTCCCCCTTGCCACCACGCGGATGCCGGGTACCACCGCGATGACGGTCCCGCTCGGGCACTCGAGCTTGGTCGTTTCCGAGGAAGTCTACCGCCGGGTCGTCAATACGTTGCGGCCGCCCGCGGAGCGCGAGCAGCTCATGGAGGAGCCCGCGGCGACCGATTGAGCGGACGGGGGGTCCGTTTGCTTGCGCGATCCGCTACTTGGGCACTAGAATTTTCGAGTCCTTGGTCGCCTCAACGTCCATGAACGACCGTCCTCGCTTCGCACTTCGCTTCATCTCGGGCAAGTACCAGGGAGGCGAGTTCCCGCTTCGCATGAATCGGGAGATCATCATTGGTCGTTCCAGTGATCTCGACATGGTCCTCGTCGAGGACATGGTGTCGCGCCGCCACGCGAAGATCAGCTCGACCGACGCCGAGGTCTACATTCAGGACATGGGTTCGACGAACGGCACGTTCGTCAACGGCGAGAAGATCAACGGCCGTGCCCTGCTCCACGAAGGCGACCGCATTCTGGTCGGCACCTCGATCATCAAGGTCGTGGCGGTCGAAGGGCAGATCGCCCAGCAGTCCGAGGCCGAGGCCCGGCGCAAGCTCGAGGCCGGGGCCCAGCAGCGCCAGGCTACGCAGGGCCGCCCGATGTCGGGCGTCATCGAAGAGATTCCGCTCCCCGACCTGCTCCAGTTGTTGTCGACGAGCCGCAAGTCGGGCGTGCTGTCGATCAACAACGGCGTCAGCCTCGGCAAGATCTTCCTGCGCAAAGGCCAGATCTACTTCTCGACGATCAACGAAGACTTCTCGGTCAGCCCGCAGAAGGCGATCTACCGGATGCTGACCTGGGAGACCGGCACGTTCGAGCTCGAGCCCGGCGGCGAGATGCAGGTGATGAACGAGGTGCAGGAGTCGACCGAGGGTCTGCTCATGGAGGGCGTGCGCCAGCTCGACGAGTTTCGCAATCTGCAAAAGCAGCTGCCGCCGCTCGGCTCGCCGCTCGCTGTCCCGACGCCGCTCGCGGGCAAGTTGCGCGAGCTCTCACCCGGAGAGCTGGATACGTTCCAACTCGTACTCGATCACGGTCAGCTTCAGAAAGTCCTCGATAATTTTCCGGGTACTGACCTCGACGCAGCGCAGAACATCATCAGCCTGATGAAGCGCGAGTTCGTCGTCGTTCCGTGAGCTAAGCTTGGAGCGATGGCTCCGGCTCCGTCGCACGTCCGCATCGAGACGCTCGATGCCGACGTTCGCCTGCGCAGCCCGTATCGCGGCATCGTGACGACGAGCCAGCCTGTCTTGCGGCTGACCGTCTCGATCGCGCCGCGCGGGATGCTGCCGTGCGAGGTGACGATCGACGTCGACGACACCTCGGTCGAGATCTGCGACCACCGCGGCTGCTTCGTGGTGAGCTCGATCGATCAGTTGTTCGTCGTCGAGCGCCAGCCGCCGGCGTGGCGGTTCCTCACCTGGTTCGGCGTGTTCGCGCGCCGGCGCGGGCGTTCGGATCGGCTGCTGCTCGAAACTCCCGATGGGCGGGTCGCGCGGTTCGTCGAGCGCACGATCGAGGAGCGCCTCGGCCTGCGTGACGAGCCGGTGCGTGGCGAGCTGCGCGTTGCCGAGTGATGTAACCCCGGCTGGCCAGCTCGCAACGTGATCCTGTGATACGACGATCGCGTGATTCGCGAGGCGGCATCGATTATCTTGCTTCGCCGGCAGGAGCCCGCCGACTCGCCGGCGAACGAGTCGACGTTCGAGGTGTTCCTGCTCCGTCGCCATCGCGGCGCGAGCTTCATGGCATCGGCCTACGTGTTCCCGGGCGGTGCGGCCGATCCGGGTGAAGACGCGCGGACCGCCGGCGTGCGCGAGCTGTTCGAGGAAGCGGGCGTGTTGTTCGCGAAGCAGCGCAAGCGCGCCGAGAGCGACACGCTCGAGATCTCCGGTCCGGATGTGATTCGTGCGCGCATCCTCGCCGGCACGCCTGCCAAGGACGCGCTCGAGATCGCCGGTCTCGAGTGGGCGACGGAAGCGCTCGTGCCGTGGTCGCACTGGATCACGCCCTCGATCGAGGCGAAGCGATTCTCCGCGCGGTTCTTCGTCGTCGAGCTGCCAGCGGGACAAGATCCTCACTTCGACGAGACCGAGACCGTCGATCAAGTGTGGGTGACGCCGCAACAGGCGCTCGCGCGCGCCGCCGAGCTGCAGCTGCCGCCGCCGCAGGTGCGCACCTGCTGGGAGCTCGCGCAATACCAAAGCCTACCCGCAGCATTCGCGGCGGGCCGCCAGCGCGCCGAGGAGCCGCATCCGATCATGCCGCGCCTCTCGACAGGCGATCGCCCGTGCTTGCTGCTGCCGTGGGACCCCGAGTACCTGACAAAGGGAACCGGCGAAGGCACGCCGCTCACCTACAACCCGCGTTGGGCGATCGGTCCGAGCCGCTTCGTGATGGAGGACCGCGCGTGGAAGCACGTCGCCGCACCTGGTTCGACGAGCGCGGGCTAGTCCTCGCGAACGGTCGATCGCTGCCGTTCTACGCCGGTGCGATGCACTACTGGCGCGTGCCGCCTGCGCAGTGGGCGCCGTGCCTGCGCGCGATCCACGCACTCGGCTTGACGCTCGTCGAGACGTACGTGCCGTGGCGCGTGCACGAACCCGAAGCGGGGGCGCGCGACTTCACCGGCGAGCGCGACCTCGCAAAGTTTCTCGAAGCCGCTTGGGCAGCGGGCCTGTCGGTCGTGCTGCGCCCAGGGCCGCACATCAACGCCGAGCTGACCAGCTTCGGCTTTCCCGACTGGCTGCTCGGCGATCCCGAGTGCCAGGCGCGCACCGCGCACGGCTCGCCCGCGTGGCTGCCGGTACCGCCGCGCGCGTTCCCCATTCCGTCGTACGCGTCGACGAAATTCCACGCGCACGTGCACGCGTGGTACGGCGCGGTCGCCGACGTGATCAAGCCGTACCTCGGCCCCGACGGTCCGGTCGTCGCGCTCGGCGTCGATAATGAAGCGCAGCTGTTCTTTCGCACCGGCGCGTTCGATCTCGACTATCACCCCGACGCGCTTGCATGGTGGCGAGACGCCTCCGGCCTCGACGAGCCGCCGCGCGAGTGGCACGCGAACGACGCCGGGCGCTGCCTCCTGTGGCTCAAGCACAAAGACGAGTACATCGCTCGTGCGCTCGGCACGTTTGCGAAGGCGCTCGACGATGTCGGGCTCGGCGAGCTCGCTCGGTTTCACAACCTGCCACCGGGCCACTACGGCCACTACGATCTGCGCAGCATCCAGCACGCGATCGGCGGCCCGGTCGGCATCGATGCGTACACGCCGCGCGCGAAGTTCGCGGAGCTGCGCCGTCGCGCGGCCGCGCTCGCCGGCAATGCAGCGCCGCTGCCGCTTGCGCCCGAGGTCGGCGTCGGATTCTTCCCGTGGTTTCCTCCGCTCGACGAACAAGACGATCCGACGCGCGAGCGCGATCAGCTGCTCACGCTGCTCGCTGCGGGTGTGCGCGGCTTCAACCTCTATATGGCCGTCGAACGCGACCGCTACTACGGCGCCGCGATCTCGGCGACCGGCAAGCTCGAGGCGCCGTGGATCAAACCGCTCGTCGCCGCGCTCGCGGAGGTCGACTGGCCGTCGTTGCGGCGGCATCCGTTGATCGCACTCGTCGACACGCGTGCCGACGCCCGGATCGGCGTTGCATCGAACCTGATCGATCCGGTCACCCCGATCCTCGGCGATGTGCTCGAGCTCGGGCCCGGAGGTGTGGCCGAGCTCGGCAGCGATCCAGCCGCGATCGCGGCACGGCGGTGGCAGATAGCAATCGCGCGTGCACTCGAGCTCGCGCAGGTGCCCTACGCGATCGTCGACGAAGCGGCGCCCGAAGCGGAGCTCGCCCGCTACCGCGCGGTGATCGCACCGACGCAGGACCGCATTGACCGCGGGCTGTGGCAGCGACTGCGCGCGGTGGCCGAGCACAAGCAAGCGATCGTCGTGATCGGCCCGACATCGCCGACACGCGACGAGCTCGACCAGCCGCTCGACGAACCCTCACCGAAGCGCATCGGCAAGCTCAACGAGGGCTCGCTCGACGACCTCGCAGGCCTTGCCGACGATCTCGTCGCGCTCGCGGGCGAATTCTCCGAGGACTGGCACGTCGAGCGCCCCGACGACGTACGCACGATGGCCTACGCCGATG
>DATDCH010000328.1:0-17166 GCA_036524455.1 Kofleriaceae bacterium
GACGACGATCGCGTCCTTGTCGGCGAGGTCGGCCATCACCTTGGCCATCGCGGCTGCGGCCGCCGCGACGTCATCATCTTCGTCGCCGCTCGCGCTGAGCTCGTCCATCGACGTGATGCTCACGTAGCCGATGGTTCCGACCGTGCCCCAGCTGATTTCGTTTTCGGCCGCGGTGGTGAAGCTGCCATCGAGGTACGCGCTCTCGACCAGGTCTTCCAGCATCTCGACGGCATCATCGTTCGGGTAGACCGAAACCTCCGCGTCGTCGTCGCGGCCAAGCGAGTCGGCGGTCAACGTGATGTGCCCATCGTCGAGCTCCTGCGCCATGCCGAGCAGCACGTCGTAGAGCGCGGCGTCGGTCATGTCGGCCGACACGTTCGCGCAGCCGGCTCGGCCGACCGCGTCCCAGCTCTCGTCGACGAGACGGACGTCGAACACCGCATAGTGCTCGTCGAACACCGACCAGAACGCGTTGAACGTGTCGTGGGCGCGAGATGTACCCGCGCAGACTGCCGCGCCATCTGCACCGGGCGGTTCGTCGACTGCGGCAACACACGACCCGCTCGCGAGCGCGAGGCCGAGCGCGACTGCACGTGAAGTCATGGTGCGTCGTCCTCGTCGTCATCGTCCTCGTCGTCGTCCTCCTCCTCGTCGTCCTCGCAGTCCTCATCGTCTTCACACTCGTCTTCCTCGTCCTCGCACTCCTCGTCGTCCTCGTCGCACTCTTCTTCGTCCTCGCAGTCCTCGTCGTCCTCGTCGCACTCTTCCTCTTCGTCCTCGCAGTCCTCGTCGTCCTCGTCGCACTCTTCCTCCTCCTCGTCCTCCTCGCACTCTTCGTCGTCCTCGTCGCACTCCTCTTCTTCCTCTTCGTCGTCGGGCTGGGGCGGCGTCGTGACGGCCGAGCAGACTCCATTCGTGCATTCCGGGGCGTCTCCGGTAACGCAGCCGGTCGCGATCAGCGAGAGCGTCGCGAGGATCGAGCAAAGGGTCTTGTACTGGCGCATCGAGCACTCCTTCGTGGGTTGGCGAGCAACACCATCGCAACCAGCGCGCCAAACCGACGCTCGTGGAACTCGGCGGAACGTCGTCGAGAAGACGCGCATCGCTGAGGTTCGAAGCGCTCTCGGTGGGCGGCTCTCGACTTCAACCCGATTACACCGAAGTCAGGCGCAGGGCAGGGCGGGACGCGCGATCGTCGTTAGAACGTCAGCACCTCGACCAGCGGGGTTTGCTCGCCGCTGGTCGTCGTGAGCGCGCGCCGACCGCCGATCACGAAGATCCGTCCGTCGGGCAGCGTGACCGCCGCGTGCCCGTAGCGGCCTGCCGGTAGGTTCGGCGCCCGCGACCACGCGTTCGTTGTGGTCGAGTAGGCCTCGATCGTCGTGATGTAGAGCGCAACGCTCGGTGCGCTGCCGCCGATCGCGTAGATCTTGTCTCCGCTCACCGTCGCCGCATGTTGCTTGCGCGGGTACATCAGCGGCGGCAGCGTGTTCCATCCCGGCGTACCCGGCGTCATGTACTCGAACGACGCTAGATCGTTCGAGCCGTTATAACCGGCGATTGCGTAGAGCTTGCCGTCGGTAGCTCGCGCCATCGCGTGAGAGCTGCGCGGGCTCGTCATCGCAGGCGTGACCGCGACCCAGCTTGTCGCACCGGGTGTCAGCTTGACGGTGGTCGCGAACGTCTGCCCGGTCGTTCCTCGGTAGCCACCGGTGACGTAGATCGCGCCATCGAGCGCAACGGCTGCGGACGCGGTGTAGCGGCCTTCCGGCAGCGACGGTAGTGCTTGCCACGTATCGTTCGTCGGGTCGTAGACCTCGGCCGTCGTCGATCTGAACTCATCACTCACGCTGAAGTACTGACCACCGACCGTGTAGATCTTGCCGTCGTTGCCGACGACGGCCGCAAAGCCGTAGCGCGGCGTCGGCATCGGTGTGCGCGCCGACCAGCTGTTCGTCGCCGGGTTAAAGACCTCGACGACGCCTGTGGATGCTCCGCTGCCGGTTCCGCCCATCACATAGATGAGGCCGTCGGGACCGACCACCGCGGCGAGACGCTCGCGAGGCGTTGGCAGCTCCGCGACCGTCGACCACGTGCCGGCGAGACAAACGCCGTCGCTGCACGTGTTGCCCGTCGCGCAGTCGTCGGTGGTGTTGCAACCGCCGCCGGTGGGGCAGCCGCTGCACGAGCCACCGCAATCAGGGCCCGTCTCGCCGAGCGACGCGTCGATATGACCGTTCGTGCAGTGCGGTGGAAGGATGCCGCATTGGTTCGCTTCGAGGAGCCCGCACTCTTGCCCGCTGGGGCAACCGCCGCAGTTGAGCTCACCACCGCAACCGTCGTCGATCAGGTCGCACTGGTTCGCCGCGCACGTCGTTGGCGTGCACTGCATCGGGTGCTCGCACACACCCGCCGCGCTGCATACGAACCCTTCGAGGCAATCCGCTTGCGTGATGCACTCGTTCTTGTCAGCTGGCGTGCTGAGGTTGCACGCGGCGAGCGCAAGAGCGACGGCGATCACCAGGCGAGTCATGGACCCGGTCGCATATCACGAGCACCCGGGAGAACAGCCCAGTTTTCTTGGAGGCGCGATTTGCCCAAGCAGCTGCGTTACTTGCGCGAGGCTTTGTCTTCGCGCAACGCGCTGTCGGCGCGCTCGGCCAGGCTCTCGATCGTCTCTTCACCGGCCTCGACGACACCGATCGACGCAGTGACCGTGCCGTCGCACAGCTTCGCTTCGTTGATCTGGGTGCGGAAGCGTTCGGCGAGGACCTTCGCGCCTTCGAACGCGGTGCCCGGCATCAGGATCGCGAACTCGTCACCGCCGAGGCGGAAGCACGCATCCATCACGCGCGTGTGCTTGTTGAGGATCGTGCCGATCATCTTGAGCAGCTCGTCGCCGGCGGCTTCGCCGAAGCGATCGTTGGCGGTGTTGAAGCCATCGAGATCGAGCAGCGCGAGGCTGAACGATTGCTTGTAGCGCAGGCGGCGCGCGAGCTCGACATTGACTCGCTCTTCGAACGCGCGGCGATTCAACAGGCCGGTCAGCGCGTCGTGCGTGTTGTCGTAGCGCGGGCGCGGGAACGAGCGCGTGCGGTGCAGCGGGATCGCGATGATCGCGGCGAGCAGGCGCAGCGTCTCGACGTCACCGTCGGTCAGGCCCGACTTGCCGGTGGCGCACAGCGCGCCGACCGCGTACTCGCCGTGCAGCAGCGGGACGCAGACGCTCGAGTCGTCGTCGGATTTGACGGGCTTGCGGCCCTGCACGCACTGGCCTGACAGGCCGGCCTTTTGCGAACGGCGCACGCCGAGCTGTTGGCTCGACCCGGTTCCGGAGGTCGCGCGGCAGACGAGGTCGTCGCCTTCGACGAGCTCGACGACCGTGGACGCGGCGCCGAGCAGCTGCTGGGCGCGGTCTGCGACGACTCGCATCACTTCGTCGGCCGTGAGGGCCGCCGCGGCAATGGCGTTTTGCAGCTCGATGATCGAGAGCAGTCTCTCGGCGCTGGGCGTAGCCGATTCAGCCATCGCCCTCATCATACATAGGTTGCGAGGTGAAGGGGGTTAGTCGCCACCTTCGCGTTTGCATGCCGGGGCGGTGCCTTCACCTTGTGGTGCGGCAAGCGACACGAGGTCGAACTTGACGTTGTCGGAGCGCACGCCGGCGGGGCCCTTCAGGGCGCGCGCGGTTTCGGGCAGCGTGCCCTGATAGAGGAGGTCGTCGCCGATCCAGGCGTAGAGCTCGTCGCCGACGATCTCGGCGCGCAGCGTGTGCGTCTTGCCGTACTCGTACGCCGGAATGAAGGTCTTCTTGTGCGGTCGGATTTTCTTGTAGCCGTCCGCGCCACATTCTTCGTGGGTCCTTTTGAGCGGGTTGAGCTTGATCGAGACGTCGAGCTTTGGCTTAGGGTCGAGACGCCACATCACGTAGATGACGTTGCACGAGTCCTGGGCGCGCAGCTTGATGCCGATCTGGCGGCGCGCTTGGCCACCGGCAAGCTCGCGCGTTTCGAACGACTCGCCGCGATACGTGAACGTGAGCGCGGCCGCATCACCGCCGAAGCCGCGCGCGTAGCCACGCATCGTTGGATCGGCGATGCCGCCTTCTGCGACCTGGCCTTTGGTGACGCAGAGGTCGGTAGAGGCGATCGGCGTGACGTCGACCGTCGGCTTGTGATTGCGCGGAGCGGCTTCGGTGCGCGAGCCGCCGCACGAGCCACAGCCCGTGAGCACGAGCATGAATACGAGGAGCCTCATTCGGCGTTGCCTCCTAGCACTTCCTTGATGCTCTCGACGTGGGTCGTCAGGTAGACGTGCTGCGCCTTGGCTTTGACCCATTCGAACCAGACGGTCTGGCGGTAGCGCTTGCTCTCTTCGCCGGCGATGCGGTTGAGCGCGTCGAGCTGGCGTTCGAGCTCTTTGACGAGCGCTTCGGTTTCTTTGGCGCGCTTGGCCTCGATCTCGACGGTCGCGCGCAGGCGATCGACCGTGCCTTCGACGCCGATGCCGCGGCCGGATTGCACGAGCTGCTTGCGCGCTTTGGCCGCGCGCGAGTTCGGGCCGGCTTGGAACAGCAGGCCGAGGTTGACGCCGACCGATAGTACGGCGAAGTACGGCTGCGGATTGTCGCGCTCGGGATACTGGTCGATGCCGAACCTCACGCTGACGTCGATCGCTTCGGCGCGGCGCAGCTTCGCTTCGTAGCGCTCCATGTCGGAGTCGGCGCTGCGATACGCCTGCAGCGCACCGGCGAGCGGCTTTGCGCTCGGCGGCGGTAGCGCGGACAGTTGGCGATGATCTTCGGCGGCGAGCTCGCGCAGCTCCTCGACACGCACCCGGGTGGCGGTGGCTTCTTGGGCGGTCATGCGCCGCGCAGCGAAGTCGGCCTCGTCGGTGCGCAGGATCTTGTCGGCTTCCTTGAGGGCGTCGTCGAGCACGGCGACGCGCGCTGCGATCGCACGCGACGTCGTCTCGCCACGCACTTGCTCGAGCGCGCGGTAGCGCCGGCAGTCGGCTTTCGCTCGATTGCGCGTCGCGGTGCCTTCGTAGAGACCGGACAGCCTGTAGCGCACGCCGGCGATCAGGCGCACGCCCTTTTGCGACGCGGCGTCGATGTCCGCGCTCGGCTGCTCGACGTAACCGACCGCGCCGATCAGCTCGGGCGACATCTGGACCGCGGCCTGCGCGTTCGCGACCCCTTCGACGTAGTCGCAGTAGCCGTCGTCTTTGTCTGCGTGCGCAATGCCGGAGATGCTCGCCAACAACGCGAGAGTGATGAAGCTCCGCATTAGAGCAGCAGTGGCCGTCCTCCGACGAACAACACGTCGTCGGTCGCATCGGACTCTGCTGCGAGCTTGAGCTCGACCATCTGGCCGCGCAGCATCTTGTCGCGCGTCGGATGCTTGAACTGCACCTCGCCGGGCAGCACTTCGATGACGGTGCCGACCTCGCCGCAGAACACCATCGTCAGCCAGCAGCCGTAGACCGTTTCGCCCTTCTTGACGTGCTCGAGGTTCGCGTACGGCACGAACGCGACGTGCGCCTCGTCGGCGATCGCTCTCAGGTAGCTCGACTTCTTGAGCGACTCGAGCAGCTTGTCGTCGCGCTCGAGCGCGGACTTGAGCATGTCGCGGTTCTGGATCGCGCGCTGGGTCTCGAGCCGCGACGCTTCGTACTCCTGCTTGATCTTGAGCACGTCGTACGACAGCGCTTCGCCCGTCGTCGAGCTCGCGAGCAGCGCTTCGAGCGAGCGCGTCTGGGCGTCGAGATCGGCAGCGCGCGTCTCGTACTCGGCTTGCCGCTCGGCGAGCGACAGGTTCGATCCGGAGATCTGCGCGATCTGGAACTTGCCGTTGAGCATCGCGTCGCGATCGATCAGGCCGGCCTTCCATTCTTCGGCCATGCGCTTCTGTTGCTGGCTCGCGTAGGCGCTGTTCGAGCGCTTGATCTGCGCGCGCGTCGACGCCGCGATCGATGACAGCTCGTACATGCGCTGCAGCGCCGCCTTGCGGCCTTCGAGGTCGCTCTTGATCGCTTTGGCGAACTCGAGCTGGAACTCTTGCTGGACGGCGATCGCGCGCTCGGCTTGATCGAGCTCGGCCGCGGTGCGATCGCGATTGGTCTGCCGCTCGGCGAGCTGCGCTTGCAGCGACACGACCTTTTCGTCCGTCGGCGAAATCGCCATCGGCACGATCCAGCTGTTGCTCATGTAGAAGAACGCGGTCGTGATCAGGTAGCCGATCAAGACCACAACGATGATCGTGAGGATCACGAAGCCGAGCGCGCGATACGCGTTGACCACGCGACCGCTCCACTTCTGGCGATCGAGCATTGGCGCTTTGAGGCCGAGCCTCTCGAATGCGGCCCACCGTGACGACGCGGCGCGAGCCTTGGGGGGATCGGCCGCAATGTGCGGCCGCGTCGGCACGGTGGGTTCTTGGAGTGGCGGCAGCATCGGCGGATGCGGAGCCAGATGCGGCGGCATGATCTGCTGCTGCGCTTGCGAGTGCTGCGCTTGCGAGTGCTGCGGTTGCGAGTGCTGCGCTTGCGAGTGCTGCGGTTGCGCGCGCTGCGCTTGCGAGTGATTCGGTTGCTGCGCGCGCTGCGCTTGCGAGTGCGAGTACGGCGCTTGCGGTTGCGTGTGCGACGGCATCTGCGGCGCGGCCGGCGCGGTCGGCGGCGTCGGTTGCTTGATGCGCGGCGCCGGCGTCGCCGCCTGAGCAGCCGCAACGGCGGCCGAGCCCCAGCTGCTGCCTTGAATCGGCGGCGTGTTGGTGACAGGCGAGTGCACCGTCGTCATCTGCTGCGACGGGCTGCCGACTTTGTTGAACGTCGCCGGCATCGACGAGATCGCGCGGGGCTTCGTGAACGGAATGACATTCGCCGGCCTGGGCGTGGCAGTACCTGACAGAACGGATGGCAGCGGAGTAGCGGAGCGAGAACCTGTTGGTGGAGGTGCAGAGCCCTTCGGCATCCTCGACGAATGCGGTGGTCTGACGTCGACCATGGTGACGTCTCCAGCCTCCATCTGCCGCGGCGCATGCGGAATAACCCGCAATTGCGTCACGGGTTCATGTGCAAATTGCGGCCGCGATCGTCGGTTACTCATTTGCTGGCTGCGACGCGGTGCAAAACAACCGCCAGCGAACACGCTAGCTAGTGCTGTGATCACTTGGTCGTGTGCAGCTTTCGCACTGGTATCCACGTGCCCCGCGTGGGGAGGACTGCCCTAGGCTGGCGCTGTAGCCACTGCGTTCAACTCATCAATTCAATACTGCGCGGATCGTGCAAACACCGCGGCAGTGCTCTTGCAGTCTGCGCGACGCGCAAGAGTGTCGACGTTTCCGATCTATCTCTTCATCTTCATCGTGTTCCTGAACAGGTACGTGTTCGGGTTGTACCTAGCGCTCGTTCGCGGACGAAAGCTCGACCAGACGATCAGCGGCTACGAGCCGACCATCACGGTGGTCGTGCCGCTGTTTAACGAAGGCCGTTCGATCTACGACACGATCGTCAGCTTGGTGAACCTCGATTACCCGCAGCACAAGCTCGAGGTCACCGTCGTCGACGACTGCTCGACCGACGACAGCTACGAGTGGGCGACGAAAGCGGCGAGCGAGTACCCGAACGTTCGTGTGATCCGCAACGCCGTTAACATGGGCAAGCGCAAGGGCATCAACGCGGCGGTGCGCGCGAGCACTGCCGAGATCATCGTGTCGGTCGACTCCGACGTGATCGTGTTTCCGACCGCGCTGCGCGAGCTCGTTGCGCGGTTCACGACGCCAGAGGTCGCCGCGGTCGGCGGACGCATTCACGTCAGCAACCCGAACGACAACTGGCTTACGAAGCTACAGACCATCAAGTATTACTTCGGCCAGGAGCACCTGAAGAACCTCGAGCGCTCGATCGACCAGGTGATGTGTCTGTCGGGTTGCCTCACCGCGTATCGCCGGCACGTGCTGATCGAGCTCGAGCCGGTGCTCGAGAATCGCAGCATCCTCGGCGTCCCGATCAAGTACGGCGAGGATCGTTTCCTCACGCACCAGATCGTGCGGCGCGGTTACAAGACGCGGCTGACGATGAAGGCGATGTGCTTCACGAAGGCCGCGACCACGCTCGGCGGTTACTTCAACCAACAGCTGCGCTGGAAGCGATCGAACATCGTCGACTTCATGGTCGGCGTCGCGCACGCGTGGAAGCTGCATCCGCTGCTGTGCCTGCAGTACCTGTCGATGTTCATGCTGCTGCTCGTCTACCCGTTCGTGATCATCACGCACGTGCAGCGCGGCGACTTCTTCGAGCTCGCGGCGTTTCACCTGATGGTGATCGCGGGCTTCTCGGTCGTGTATTACTTCGCGCCGAGCGTGCGCGCGCTGCCGCCGTGGTTGCGCGTGCATCCGATCTCGTTTCTGCCGATGGCCGTGCTGATGCCGGTCGCGTATCTGCTGCTCACGCCGCTCGGCATGTTCACGCTCGATTCGTCGAGCTGGCAGACGCGTGGCCACACCGGTTCGCCGTCGCCGTCCTCGCCTCCGTCTCAACCGCAAGGAGCAACGCTTCGATGATCGTCGCCGCGCATCAGCCGCACTACATGCCGTGGCTCGGTTACCTCGACAAGATGGCCAAGGCCGATCTGTTCGTCGTCATGGACGACCTGCAGTACGAGGCACAGAACTATCAGAACCGCCAACGCGTCAAGCTGCACGGCGGCGCACAGTGGCTCACTGTTCCGCTCGAGCGCGGCACGCAAGCCGATCGGATCTGCGACAAGCGGATCGACAACTCGGGTTCTGCGCGCCAGCACTGGCAGCGCCGCACGTGGCTCACGCTCGAGAATAGCTACCGGCGCGCGCCGTTCTGGAAGCAGTACGCCGACGCGCTCTACGCGGTCTACGCGCAACCATGGGTGAGCTTGCTCGAGCTCGACATGACGATGCTCGACATCGCGCGGCGCTGGCTCGACATCCGCACACCGATCGTGCGCGCGTCGTCGCTCGGTCTCACCGGCCACAAGACCGAGCGCTTGATCGACATGTGCCAGAAGACCGGCGCGCGTTGCTACATCTCCGGCGGCGGCGGCTCGACGGGCTACCTCGACGTCGAACGCATGGGGCGCGCCGGCATCGGCGTGATCTGGCAGCACTTCGAGCACCCGCGCTACCAGCAGCGCTACCCCGAGGTCGGCTTCGTCTCGCATCTCGGCTTCGTCGACATGCTCGTCAACTGCGGTGAAGCGAGCCGCGAGACCCTGTTCGATCGCAGTCACCCCGCACGCGTGGAGGCAGCATGAATCGCATCCTGCAAGAGACTGGTGGTCGCGTGCTCGCGTTCGGCGCGCACCCGGATGATCTCGAAGTCGGCGCCGGCGGGCTACTCGCGCGACTGTCGGCGGAAGGTGCTCACGTCACGCTCGCGATCGTCTCGATCCCGACCATGACGGAGCAGCGCAAAGCGGAAGCGAAGGCGGCGGCCGACGTGATCGACGCGAACCTCGTCGTCATCTACGAAGACAAGCCGTGCCGCGTCGAGGACATCGCGATGCACGAGCTCGTGCGCCGGTTCGACAACATCATCGGCGACGTGCGGCCCGATCTCGTGATCACGCACTCGGCGAACGACCTGCACTGGGATCACGGTCTCGTCAATCGCGCGACCGTGTCGGCGCTGCGCCGCACGCCGTGCGATCTGCTCGCGTATTTGTCGAGCCCGGAGATGAACGCGCAGTCGCGCTCGCTCGGTAACTGCTTCGCCGACATCTCGCAGTACGTCGAGGCCAAGCTCGAGGCGATCGCATGTCACAAGTCTCAGCTGCCCAAGCTCGACCTCGAGTCGTCGCGCGACCTCGCCCGTGCGATGGGGCGGATCAGCGGGCACGACTACGCAGAGTGCTACGAAGTACTGCGCGTCCGGATCTGACTCAGCGCCCGCCGACCTTGTAGAGATTCAGCCTGCGCAGGAATCGATCGTCGAGCTTGAAGCCCGCCGCGGTACCGATCACGGCATCGATGCCACAGTGCGGGCACAGCGCAGTTTGGTTCTTGTCGATCCAGATCCGAATCGCGGTTGGGAGGAACGTGCGAAAGCAAAAAAAGCAGCCGCACGTCGCGCTGTCGCTCAGCTCACCTCGGTGATTCGCTGCGTGGGTCAACGCAGCCTTGTAACGTGCTGTATCGGCGGTGGTTACCATGGCTGCCGGCTCCCACCGGTTCACCAAGCTACCACTCGACGCGATCGCCAAGGTCACCGTTCTGACACAGAGGTGGCTTTGCGGTTAGGTAAAGCGTCGCCGTAGAGGCATACTGACGCATGAGCACGTCGGTGATCGGGTGTAAGAACTGCGGCAGTCATTTCACGCACGATGAAATGCTGCGCCTGAAGCCGCCGGTCCACGCGTGGCCGCTGACGCCCGTCGGTCAGCGCATCTCGGATGAGAATCGCACCACGGGGCGCGATCAGTCGGCGTGCCCGACGTGTGGCTGTCGAACGCTGCGCCGCTGAACATTCACGGCTGCTGCGCGGCCGGTGCTCGCGAGGTTCGTCGCTGAGCTGTCAGGTCCGCGCCAACGCCCGGCTCGCTTCCTCGATCTCGTGAAGCGGCAGCCGATCGGTGTGGCGCCGCGTCGGCGGCGGAACGCTGCCGCGGGCGAGTCGCATCGAGGCGCGTGGCCAGTCACGGATGTGACGTAGCTCGCGAATGGTCGTGCCGACGAACGCACCGCACAACATGACGTACTGGTCCCGGCTCATCGTCGTCGGCAATCGTGCAACGAGACGGCCAGCGCGACGCCCGGCGATCCCAGTACTTCGACGGGAACTTGGGCCAGCTTCGCTACGCCGTGCGGGGCCGCCACGTGCGCGTAGGCGCGGTCAGCGGCGTTACAGGCATGGCGAATAGCGGACTTTGGCGGCGCGTTTCGTGCAGATGGTGTCCTGCCATCCCGCCAGGGATTAGTGATAGCGTCGGCACGATGAAGATCCGAGCGACTCTCTATTCGTTTGCCAAGCTTGCAGTGGTGATCACGGCGGCCGCCGGTTGTGCCGGTACGCCCAACAAGGTGATGGCCGACACGCCCGTGTTGCCGTATCAGCCGCCTGACATTGCCGAGATCACCGGCATCGAAGAACCCGACGAGGACGAACCGGAACCGGAGGCCGAAGCGGCTCCGGCTCCTGCACCAACTCAGGTAGCAGCACCTGCACCTGCGCCGGCAGCGCCAGCGGCAGCTCCTGCGAAGGCGCCCGCGAAGACGCCCGCGAAGACACCGGCGAAGACGCCTGCGAAGGCACCGAAAGCTCCGGCACCGGCGAAGACACCGGCACCGGCGCCTGCGCCTGCGCCGGCAAAGCCCTAATGGAGGACTAGATGTGCGGCATCATCGGCTACATCGGCAATCGTCAAGCAACCCCGCTGCTCATCGGCGGGCTGCGTAAGCTCGAGTATCGCGGTTACGACTCGGCTGGCGTGTCGGTGTTCAACGATGGTCTCTCGCGCGTCGTGCGTTGTCGCGGCAAGCTCGGCAACCTCGAAGAGAAGCTCAAAGCGGAGCCCGCGCCGGGCATGGTCGGCATCGGCCATACGCGGTGGGCCACACACGGGCGTCCTTCCGACGAGAACAGCCACCCGCACAAGGTCGGCCCGATCAGCGTCATCCATAACGGCATCATCGAGAACCACCTCGCGCTGCGGCAGGAGCTGATCGCGTCGGGCTCGCAATTCTCGAGCGAGACCGACACCGAGATCTTCGCGCACCTCGTCGAGCGCCAGCTCGTCGCCGGCGCGGAGAACCTCACGACCGCCGTGCGCAAGTCGCTGCAGAAGGTGCGCGGCAGCTACGCGTTCGTCGTGATGAGCGACAAGGAACCGGGCACGCTGGTCGCGGCGAAGAACTCCTCGCCGCTCGTCGTCGGGCTCGGCGAAGGCGAGAACTTCGTCGCGTCGGATGTCACGGCGATCCTGTCGGAGACCCGCAAGGTGATCTTCGTCGACGAAGGCGAGATCGTGACGGTCACCCGCGAAGGCGTGGTGATCACCGACTTCGAAGGCAAGCCCAAGCAACGCGAGCCGAAGATCATCACGTGGTCGGCGGTGCAGGCGGAGAAGGGCGGCTTCAAGCACTTCATGCTCAAGGAGATCCACGAGCAGCCGCGCGCGGTCGCAGACACGCTCGTCGGTCGCGTCGATCTCGAAGGCGATGACGTGCGGCTCGACGGCGTCGAGCTCGACGTCAAGAGCATCAAGCGCATCGTGTTTATCGCGTGCGGCACCTCGTATCACGCATCGATGGTCGGCGAGTTTCTCGTCGAGGCGATGGCGCGCATCCCGGTCGAGGTCGACCTCGCATCGGAGTTCCGCTATCGCGATCCGATCGTCGGCCCGGGCGATCTCGTCGTCGCGGTCAGCCAGTCGGGCGAGACGCTCGACACGATGGAGGCGATCCGCGAGGCGAAAAAGAAGGGCGCGCAGGTGCTCGCGATCTCGAACGTCGTCGAGTCGTCGATCCCGCGCCTGTCCGACCACGCGTTCTATACGCACGCCGGTCCCGAGATCGGTGTCGCGTCGACGAAAGCGTTCACCACGCAGCTCGTGTCGATCGCACTGCTCGCGATCTATCTCGGCCGCCGCACCGGCTCGTTGTCGCGCGAGCGTGCTCGCGTGCTGCTCAACGAGCTCGTCCAGCTGCCGAACAAGATGCGCGACGTCGTCGAGATGAGCGCGCACCTCCAGGTCCTCGCTCGCCGCTACGGCCACGCGCACGGCTTCTTGTTCCTCGGCCGCGGCGCGCAATACCCGATCGCGCTCGAGGGCGCGCTCAAGCTCAAAGAGATTTCGTACATCCACGCCGAGGGCTACGCGGCCGGCGAGATGAAGCACGGCCCGATCGCACTGATCGATGATCAGCTGCCGGTCGTCGTGCTCGTTCCGAAGGGCCCGAGCTACGACAAGACGGTGTCGAACCTCGCGGAGGTCCGCGCGCGCCAGGGCAAGGTGCTCGCGATCGCGACGCGCGGCGACGCCGAAATCGGCACGCACGCGGACGACGTCGTGCTCGTGCCCGACACCGCGCTCGAGCTCCAGCCGATCTTGACCGTGCTGCCGCTGCAGCTGCTCGCCTACTACGTGGCCGACCTCAAAGGCACCGACGTCGATCAGCCGCGCAACCTCGCCAAGTCCGTTACGGTCGAATAGGTCGAATAGGCGTCGAGTGAAGAAGAAGGCGGCGCGGGGCTCGGTCGACGTCTGGCCGCTGGAGAACGAAGCTCCAAAGCTGACGCACGTCAACGAAGTCGGCGACGCGCACATGGTCGACGTCAGCGCGAAGCCCGAGACGGCGCGCGAGGCGATCGCGAGCGGCGTCGTCACGATGGACATCGAGACCGCGAAGCTGATCGACACCGCCACCATCGCCAAAGGCGACGTGCTCGCGGTCGCGCGCATCGCCGGTATCCAGGCTGCGAAGCGCGCCGCCGAGCTGATTCCGCTGTGTCACCCGCTGCGGCTGACCGGCGTCGATGTCGATCTGCGGGTCGACGGCCCGGCCGTATTCATCCGCGCCCGCGTCCGCGCGTTCGACCGCAGCGGCGTCGAGATGGAGGCCCTGGCTGCAGTCAGTGCAGCGGCGCTCACAGTTTACGATATGTGCAAAGCCGTCGACCGCGGCATGGTGATCTCCGAGATCCAGCTCGAGGAAAAACGAGGGGGAAAATCGGGTACCTGGACCCGTGATTCGCTGAGGCAGCAAGTACGCAATAAGCCACGCAAGTCTGCCAAGACTCGTTAGAGGCTGTGCATCGCGAAGCACCTCCTCTAGAGTCGATGCTGCGCCCCCATGCGTCGTACAGCTTTAGCAGTAGTGGTGTCGGGATTGGCTCTGTCGTCGCCTGCCGCCGCAGGCACCCTCACGCAGCCGATCATCGGCGGCCAACAGACCACGTTGGATCAGTTCCCCAACGTCGTCGCGATCGAGGCGGGCGGCGGTCTGTGCACCGGCACGCTGATCCAGCCCGACTGGGTGCTCACCGCGGCGCACTGCATCCAAGGTGTGTCGCCGGCGACCACGCTGGTGCACTTCCGAACGGTCAACCTCAATCAGTCCGAAGGCGTGGTGATCAACGCGTCGATGGTGATCCCCAAGCCGGGCTTCTCGATCAGCACGCTCGGCAAGAACGACATCGGCCTCATCAAGCTGTCGCGACCGGTCAACGACATCACGCCGGTGCCGGTCAACCTGGTCACCGAGAAGGCGCCGGTCGGCATTGCGGTCACGATGGTCGGCTACGGCGCGACCTCGACCGGCGGCGGCGGCAGCATCGGCGTCCAGATGTTCGTCGCGCAGACGTCGACCGCGTGCTCGAGCTTCGCGGGTAGCGACGCGGACCTCCTCTGCTTCAACCAGATCAGCGGCAAGGGCAAGTGCCAGGGCGACTCCGGCGGCCCGTCGTTCGCGATGATCGATGGTCGCCTCACGCAGGTCGGCGTCACGTCGTTCGGCGATCAGAACTGCGCGCAGTTCGGCGCCGACACGCGCACCGACGCCGAGAAGGCGTTCCTGCTGCAGCACATTCCTGCGCTCGAGTGCTCGGTCGACGCCGATTGCCCGATGGGCCGCATGTGCTTCATGAAGAAGTGCATCGCGCAGCCGTTCGGTCCGGCGGGCCTTGGCACCGCATGCACCGGCAACGCGGAGTGTGACTCGCAGACCTGCGCGATGGCGGGCGACGAAGGCTACTGCAGCATGACCTGCGCGGTCGGCGACCCGGCGTCGTGCCCGGCCGGTCTCGAGTGCATCCAGGCAGGCGCCGTGGGCGCGTGCTGGCCGATCCAAGAAGACACCGGCTGCTGCGACGCGAGCGGTCAGAACGCGAGCTCGATGCTGCTCGGCATCGCGCTGTTCGGCCTCGTGCTGCGCCGCCGCCGTCGTTAGCGCGCTCAGCGACGTCCTCGACGAACCGGCATAGAACGCATCAGGATTGCCGGCGATCTACGTCACCGGGCGCGCTACCGGCGGCGACGGATGACAGCCGCGCTCGCACGTCGGGTTGCGAATTGCGCCGATGGCTCGATCTCACCCGAGGGGTAGCCTTCGTCATGAAGGATCTGCCCTCGCTTCCCTATGCCGAGTGGCGAGACACGCGCGACACGTTGCACCGTTGGCTGCAAGTCGTTGGCAAGGTTCGCCTCGGCTTGACGGACTTGATCAATCATTGGTGGAACGTTCCGCTCTATGTCAGTCCGCACGGCCTCACGACCTCTGCGATAGAAGTCGGCGATCGCTGCTTCGAGATGGAGTTCGACTTCGTCGACAGCGTGCTGCGAATCCAGCCGCACGACGGGCCTCCCAGATGGGTCGAGCTCGCACCGCGCAGCGTTGCCGACTTCTACGCGGCGACGATGGCCGCACTTCACGACGCCGACATCGATTGCCGGATCTGGACAACTCCGGTCGAGGTCGCCGACCGCACGCCGTTCGAGCTCGACGCGCAGCATCGCTCGTACGACCGACACTACGTGATGCGGTTCTGGGAGATCGTGTCGCGCGTCGCGGAGACGCTGACCAAGTTTCGCGCTGGCTTCATCGGCAAGTGCAGCCCGGTGCATTTCTTCTGGGGCTCGATGGATCTCGCAGTGACGCGATTCTCGGGCCGGCGCGCGCCCGCCTTCGCCGGCAATTTGATCGACCGCGAAGCGTACTCGCACGAGGTGAGCAGCGCCGGTTGGTGGCCGGGTGACCAGCGGCTCGAGCGCGCATCGTTCTACAGCTACGCGGCTCCCGAACCGGCCGGGTTCGCCGAGGCGACGGTCGCGCCGCGCAGCGCGTACTACCACCACACGCTCAAGGGCTTCTATCTCGATCACGACGTGGTGCGGCGGGCACGCGAGCCCGAGGCGACGCTGCTCGACTTCTGCGAGACCACGTACACGGCGGCCGCCGAGCTCGGCAACTGGCCGCGCGCGGATCTCGAAAGGCAAATGGAGGACCGACATGGCGACTTGCTCTCATCTGGCGACCACGGACGACGCAGCGGCGAGGACCAAGGGCTGCGAGGAGTGCCTTGAGCTCGGCGATAGCTGGGTCCATCTCCGGCGCTGCCTGCATTGCGGCCACGTCGGCTGCTGCGACTCGTCGAAGAACCGGCACGCGACCAAGCACTTTCTCGCGACGAAGCATCCGGTCGCTCAGTCGTTCGAGCCCGGCGAGACGTGGAAGTGGTGCTACGTCGACGCGCTGTTCGGCGAGCCCGACGAAGAGGCGGCCTACGCGCCCTGACCGCGCGGTCGAGTAGGCGAGAGCCGCGCGACGCCACTCATCGCTTGCGTTCGAACACGAGCAGCTCGCCGAGCATGTCGTGCTCGCGCGTCGCGCATTGCACCATGCCGACGTTACGGATCACGCCGAGCGAAGCGTGGTGCCACGGAAACGTCGTCGCCTGCACCGCGAGGATGCCGGCTTGCTCGAGCGCCCAGTCGACGCACGCGCGCGTTGCTTCGGTCGCAAGGCCTTGGCGGCGCGAGTTGTCCTCGATGCCGTACGCGATCTCCGCGATGCCGTCGTCGGGACGACCTTTGAACACGACACTGCCGAGCACGCGCGGCGGACCTTCGATCGGCAGCACGAGCGAGTCGCCCCACAGCCGCGTGTCGGGCGCGGCGCGGATCGCGTCGAGCGAGAACGGGAACGCGCGTGCGACCAGCTCTTCGTTCGGCCATGCCTCGGGGAAGCGCGCGCACGCGTGGAGGTCCCAGCCGCAGTCGCGGATCACGATGTCGAGGGCCGCTTCGGCGGCCGCGCGATCGCGACGCATCACGCCTTCGACCATCTCGAGCGTGATCGGAACGAGGCGCAACCGGGATGTCGTCAGCGCCGGCATTACGGCCCCGTCAGCCCAACACCGATGAGGAGGGCGAGCTCGCGCGGCCCTTCGTTGCCGATCAAGCCGTAGCGCACGTCGACGTTGAACATGAACGTGCCGACATATTGATCGAGGCCGACGCTCGCGATCCCGCCGACGAACGCGCGCTGCATGAGCGGTGGAATCGGTTCGTTCGAGCGCAGCAGCTCGCCGCCCGCGCGCACGGTGAGATAGCGGCTCGCGGTGTTCCACGGCCGGAACCGCAGGCCGAGCGTGAGATCCATCTGCATCGTGTGCAGCTCCGAGTCGACCTGCGCC
>DATDCH010000329.1:0-6115 GCA_036524455.1 Kofleriaceae bacterium
CCGCCGAAGATGGGCGACTACCCGTTCTCGACGCCGGTCTACGACGTCGACTCGGTCGGCCTGCTCCGCATCGCGGCCGGGCTCAACGCCGGCGTCGATCCCGCCGGCAAGGAGTGCGAGCCCACCGCGTTCGTGCTCGCCACCGGCGCCGAGCCCGCCGCGCACGATCGCGAGCGCGAGCTGCGCCGGCTCGAGGACAAGAAGCTCGCCGGTGCCGAGCTCGTGATGACCCAACCGGTCTACGACCCGCGCACGCTCGAGCGCTTCCTCGATGACGCCGCGCCGCTCGGCCTGCCCGTGATGGTCGGTATCCTGCCGCTCGCGTCGCATCGCAACGCCGAGTTCCTCCACAACGAAGTGCCTGGCATGAGCATCCCCGCCGAGTATCGCGAGCGCATGGCGAAGGTCGGCGGCGGACCGGCGGCACGTGCCGAGGGCATCAAGATCGCGCAAGAGGCGCTCGGTGCGGTCAAGCACCGCGTCGCCGGCGCGTACGTGATGCCGCCGTTCAACCGCGTCGAGTCGGCGCTCACCGTGCTCGAGGTCGCCCGCGATCGCTGGCAGCCGGTGCCGCAGGTTGCGGTAGGCTCGCGCTCGAGATGAGCCTCACGCCCGACGAAGCACGCGCGCTGCACGACGAAGTCTGCGTGATCGATCTGCACGCCGACACACCGAAGCTGATGGACAAGCTCGGCTACGACCTCGCCGAGCGTCACGAGCGGCCGATGCCGAAGCGCGTGAACTACGTCGGGCATGTCGATCTGCCGCGCCTGCGCGACGGCGGTGTCGCGGCGCAGTTCTTCGCGTTCTGGACCTGGCCGAGCTACATCCCGGGCACCGGCAAGAGCTGCACGCAGTCGGTGCTCGCGCAGATCGACGCGCTCGACGAAGCGGTTCGCAAACATCCCGACCAGCTGATGTGGACCCGCACGGGCGCCGACATCCGCGCCGCCAAGGCCGACGGCAAGATCGCGATCCTCGGCGGCATCGAAGGCGGTCACGCGCTCGACGGCAAGCTCGAGCACATCGAGATGTTCTCGCGGCGCGGCGTGCGTTATCTCGGGCCACTGCATCTGTGGCCGAATGCGCTCGGCGGAACGTCGCGCAAACCGAAACGCGACGACGGGCTCACCGATCTCGGTCGTGACGTGATCCGCGAGTGCGAGCGCTGCGGCGTGATCGTCGATCTCGCGCACATCAATCGCCGTGGGTTTACCGAAGCACTCGAGCTGACCACGCTGCCGCTGATGGTGACGCACACCGGTGTCAGCGGCGTGCACGAGAGCTGGCGCAACCTCGACGACGAGCAGATCCGCGCGGTCGCCGATCGCGGCGGCTGCATCGGCATCATCTTCGCGCGCCAGTTCCTCGGCGGAAAATCGATCGACGCCGTCGTCGATCACATCAAACACGTGATCGATGTCGCCGGCGAAGACGTGCCCGCGCTCGGCAGCGACTTCGACGGCTTCGTCGTGCCGCCCGAGGGGCTCGAGGACATCGCCGCGATGCCGAACCTCACCGTCGCACTGTCGCGGCGCGGAATTCCACCGCGCGTGATCGAGAAGATCCTGAGCCACAATGTTCTGCGCGTCCTCGATGCGGTGCCTGCGTTTGGTAAGCTCGCCGCGTGAAGTGGCTGCTGTTCGTTGTCTTGCTCGCCGCCTGCCCGAAGAGCGGTGACAAACCAAAACCGGTCGAGCCGGTCGGTCGCGGTGACGCTCAGGATCGATTGCTGCCGCTTGCGGACGCGGGACCGATCACGCTCGGACCGGTGCCTGCGCTACCGGCCGTGCCCGCCGGCTTACCCAAGCCGCCCGACAACTCGAGCGTGTTCCCCGAAGCTCTCGCGCTGGGCGAGCTGTTGTTCTTCGACCCGCGCCTGTCGGCGAGTGGCTCGCGATCGTGCGCGAGCTGTCACGACCCAGCGACTGGGTTCTCCGGCAATGTCCAGCTCGCCGCCGACGGCAAACCGAACCTGCGCCGCACACCAACGCTGGTCAATCTCGCGTGGTCGGAGTCGTTGGGTTGGGACGGCCGCTATTCTTCGTTCAGCGAACATCTCGAGGTCCATCTCAAGGGGCAGCTCGGCGATTCGCTCGATGCGGTCGGAGCGAGGCTCGACGCGGTGCCGCTCTATCACGCGCACATGCTGCGCATGAACCAGCTGGTACCGGCGAGCGCGGTCGTCGACGCGCTCGAGTCGTATGTGATGACGCGGTACGAGGGCGGTTCCGCATGGGACCGTATCGAGCGCACCGCGCGAACGAAGCCCGGCACCAAGTCGAGCGATCCGATCGTCGCCGGCTATCAGCTATTCGTCGGCAAGGGCCTGTGCGCTACGTGTCACCCGCCGCCGCTCTACACCGACCACGGCTTCTGGCACGTCGCGAGCAACCCGCTGAAGGATCCGGGCAAGAACGGCGACTTCAAGACGCCGACGCTGCGCGGAGCCGCGGCGCGGACCTCGTTCTTCCACGCGGGCACCGAAAAGTCGCTCGAAGACGCGGTCGCGCAGTACCTGATACCGAAGCCGACCACCGATCACGAGATCGACAAGATCCAGCTGACCCCCGACGAGGTGAAGCAGGTCGTGGCATTTCTGAAGGCGCTGACCGCGGATCGCCCCGCGCCGACGAAACCGGTGTTGCCGTAGCGCGAGTTACGCTAGATTCCCGCGGCCATGTGGGGCCGCCGCCTTCGCTACGTGCTGACGCTGATCGCGCTGTGCTCGATCGCGACCTGCCCGGCAGCGAAGCGCTCGTGCACCGCGAACAATCGCTCGCGCGAAGCCAACGATTTATTGAACGTGCTCGCTGATCGCGTCGCCAGCGTGGTCGCGACCACGGGCAAGGTTCCGCCGGTGGCGGCCGGTCCCACACCGCAACCGTCGTGCTGCGAGCAGGGCGGCATGTGCAAGGCCGACCCCACGCTGTGGACCGCGCAAGGTTGGCGGGACCTCCAGTTCTCGGTCGACGGCGAGCACCGCTACGTCTATCAGTACGTCCCCGACGCCAGCGGACAATCCGCGATCTTGCGCGCCACGGGCGACCTGGACTGCGACGAAGAGGCCTCGCTCTACGAGCTGAAGCTGACCGTCAAAGGCACGAGCGTCGTGCGCACCTGGCATCGCAAGAACCCGTACGAGTAAGATATCCGCACCATGCGGATGTTGATCGCCCTGCTCGTTTGCGTCGCGTGCAGCAAGAACAACGAGCCTCCTCCTCCGACGAGCGGCTCCCCACTCGCGCCGACCGAGTCGGGGCCGAAGAACCAGAAGCGCGCCGGCGGCCCCTCGGAAATGTCGCAGAAGATGTTCCAGACCGTGTGCGCGACGTGCCACGGCGCCGACGGCACCGGCAACGGTCCCGCCGCGGAGACGATCAACCCCAAGCCGCGCAACTACACCGATGCTGCGTGGCAGGCGACCGTCACCGACGACGATCTGAAGAAGATCATCCTGCTCGGCGGCCAAGCCGTCGGCAAGAGCCCGCTCATGCCCGGCAACCCGCACCTCAAGGATGATCCGGAGACGATCGACGGGCTCGTCATGATCATCCGCGGCTTCGCGAAGAAATGACCGACGCGGCCGCGGCTCTCGCGCTCGTCACCAGCCCCGACGGCCAATGGGCAGCCGCGCGTGACGGTCGACAGCTCGTGCTGATGCCGGGCAGCGGTGGCGCACCCGTCGCGAAGGTCGAGCTGCCATCGGCGGAAGTCGACATGGTGCTCGTCGGCCCGCCGACCGCGCTCGTCGTGCTATCGCGGGATCCCAACGCGCGCGGCATCACGCTCTACACGACGCCCGAGCTCGAAGCCGCTGCGCGCCTCGATCTCGATACCGAGGCCAAGATCGCCGCGGTCTCTGGGCCGCGCGTCGCTGTCGTCACGGCCGACGGCAAGCACATCGCGATCGTGCGCTCGGCGGGTCGCGGGCTTGCCACGCAGAAGCTCGAGGTCGCGGGCCCGCTCGAGTTCATCGTCGGGCTCGAGCGCAATCAGATGTTGTTCGGGCTGTCGCGCAAGCTCGAGGTGTGGGACGCGGTCTCGGGCCGACCGCTGCTCCGCGCGCAGTTCCAGCTGCCGCCGCCGCCCCGCGCGCTCGGCGCGTGCGCCGGGCACTTGTTCGCGCTGACGGTCGGCAGCGACGAAATCTTCTTGTATCGACTCTCCGACGGCAGACCGTTTCGCCACTACGCCGGCGCGCCGATCACCGACGTGATCGCGCACCCGGCGTCGCCGATCCTCGTGCTCGTCACGCCGAAAGGACTCGTGCGCCTGCACAGCTACGCGCATAGCTTGACCGTGATCGACGGTGTCCCCGATCGTGGCGGCGCCCTCGCCCAACACGTCGACGGCGAGAACATCAGCATCGTCGGCTTCACCGGCGTCGGCAGCGAAGTGTGGCGGCTGCCGATCAACGGCAGCGGCGTCGGTCAGCCTGCGACCGCATCCGGACCAGCGTCGGCGACCGGCGATCCGTACGGCAGCAGTGAGACCACGCGCCGCAGCCCATCGGCGACCGCAGCCGGCAGCAAGTGGCGCGAGGCGCTCGTCGCGTACGGTCACGAGCTCGCGCGCGGTGCCGATGTCGACGTACCGATCGTCGCGATCGATAACGAGCTCGGCGAGCTCGCGCACCGGTTGAACCTCGGCTCGCCAGCGCGCCGCGGGCTGACGGCGCTCTACGCGCTGCACCTGATCGGCGAAGGTGGCTTGGCGATCGCCGCGCTCGCGAAGGCAACCGGCGACTGGACCGAAGCGCTCGGCCAAGGCGAGCTCGGCGCGCTCGCGATGTTGCGCAAGAAGCGCGGCAAGGTCGGCTTGCGTACCGCGGTGACCGACGTGCTCGACGGCGCACCACCGCGTTCGATCCGCCTGGTCGGCGGCGGTCCGACGACACCGCGCGCCGGTGCGTTCCGTGTATCGCGCGACTCGCGTAGCGATGCCGAGATCGAGACCGCGCTCGTCGAGCAGCTCGGCCGCATCGCGATCGTCGAGCGCAAGCTCCGCGCGGCGCTACTCGAGGCGCGCTTGCACGGCGCAACCGCGATCACGCACAGCGTGCCTGCGGAACGCCCGCGACCGTGGCCGCGCGACGCCGGGCTCGTGCTCGTGCTGTACAGCACCGCAACGGCGTGGGTCGCGGATCTGCCCGCACTCGTGTAAGGCCTCGGGCCTCAGGCCTCAGGCCTCCGTGGGGCATCAGGCGTCAGGCCTCGAGTGCCTATAGCTTCATCACGACGGCGGACTTCTTTGTCGCTCTTTCGATCGCGGTCTTCCCTTCGTTCGCCGCTTCCATCGTCTTATACGAGCCGGTGCGAACGCGGAAGTATTGCTTGCCGTCGACTGCGCCCTCGCTGATGTACGCCGAGTAGCCCGCGGCCTTCATCGACTCGAGATACGCCTGCGCCTCTGCCTTGTCCTGAAACGACGACAGCTGCAGCGTGAACTTGGCCTTTGCCGGTTCTTCCTTCTTCGCCTCGTCCTTCTTCGGCTCGTTGGCCTCGGCCTTCTTGACGTCGTCCTTCTGTGGCTCTTCCTTCTTCGCGTCGTCTTTCTTCGGCTCGGCTTTCTTCGCCTCTTCCAGCTTCGGCTCTTCCTTCTTCGCGTCGTCTTTCTTCGGCTCGGCTTTCTTCGCCTCTTCCGGCTTCGGCTCTTCCTTCTTCGCTTCTGGCTTGGGCGGCTCGGGTTTCTTGTCGTCGGCCCTCTTGTCGTCTTTCTTCGGCATCGCCGAGATCGCCTTCTCGACGTCGCTCACCGGCCCGTCGGCGCCACGCAGCGCACCTTGGAACGACAATCCGCTGCCACCTTCGAGCCGATCGAGCGCGGCCAACGGATCGACCGTCGCTGCGACGCGCGCGCGATCGGTGTGGCCGCGTGCTTCGACACGCCGGCCGACCATCACGCCGAGCACGAACACCAGTCCCACGATCACCGACCCGCCGAAGAACAAATAGAAAATCTGGCGACCGTCGAGGCTGACCTCGATCTTGTCCTTGTACAGCTCGGCTTCGCGGGACATAGGCCAACACTCGCGGCCCCTTGCGATGTGGGCAACAAATGAGCGATCCCCCCCGCGACGAGGAATTCGCTCGCTGATCAGACGATCAGGTCG
>DATDCH010000330.1:0-2636 GCA_036524455.1 Kofleriaceae bacterium
AACGCGACGAAGATGATGATCAACGCCCAGCGCAGCATCGCAATGACTTGCGACGATTGTGGCGAGCCCGAAGTCGTCACCCACCCACGCTGTATCACGAATTCAATCGAGCCAGCGACGTTCGAGCGGCACCACGCCATACGTTGCGCGCACGGTGGTGATCGGCAGCTCCCACAGATCTTCCCAGTACACGGGCATCAGTGGCGCGGCGTCGCGACCCGCTCGGTACGCGTCGAACATCGAGTGGCGCATCGCGCCCCACCGCCGCTCGAGCACGATGTGCTTCATCGTGCCGAGCAGCATGATCAGCGCTGACACCGGCAGCCGGAGCTGGCCGTACGAGAACCAGTGGATGATCACTTCCTCGTGGCCGGTGATGCCGAGCCCGAGCAGCGAGTGCCACACGTCATGGGTCTGGCGAAACCGCCGCATCAGGTACGCGATGTCGGGATCGTCGACGTGGCGGGTCGCCGCGGCCTGGTAGTCGGCGGTGATCCCGTTACCGTCGAGGTGGCGCACGTACGCGCCGCCGAACGTAGTCGCCGGCAGCGCTCGAAGGTGATCGTAGTCGACGTGCTCGGTCGACAGCTCGGGCCGCTCGGCCATCAGCCGCCGGCCCTCGATAGAGTCCTGCATCTCTTCGAGCAGGTGGCGAAACCGCGGCCGCCCGGTGATCTCTTCGACGCGGTGGATCTCGTGCGTCTTCGTCGAATCGCCGAGCACTCGTACGATTGCTTGACCGACTCGGTAACCGTCCTTGAGCAGCGCAGGCGCCTGCATGGCCAAAGCGTACACCGCCTACGGCAACACGGGAGCGAGATCGAGCTGGAGCTGTTTGCGCTCGCGTTGCGCGAGGTTCAGCTCGACGTACCTCGAGAAGTAATCCTCGTGACGCAGCTCGAGCCGGTGCTTGCCGGCCTCGAACGCGAGTCCACCGCGCAACATCTTCAGCTCGCCGTAGTAGCGGCCGTCGACGTACACGTTCGCGTCGGCGACGTTGCTCTTGACCACGACGATCGCGTCGTCAGAATCGACGCCCGACGGGTTCATCTTGCTGCCGCAGGCGGCCAACGCGAGAAGCGCGACGAGCGCAGTGAGCACGAGCGCGCGCACGGGCATCTCAGGGCGCCCCCGTCAGCGTGACCTCGACAATGTCGCCGACGATCTTCACGGCTACCGACGTATCGGTCCTCGGCGGCTTCTTCGCGATGCGCGCGACCTGCTCGATCGGCTCGCTCGTCGCCACGCCGATGATCCAGCCCGCTGGCGACAGCCGGCGCAGCGTCGCCGCACGTACGCCCTTGGCACCGGCGAGGTAGCGCTGCTCGTCGAGCACGGCCGCATACGGGGTGCGCGCAGGCAGCCGCACGAGCACGACGCCGGGCTCCGCGATCGGCGTGTCGTCGCCCTTGAACGCACTCGCTTGCGCGAGCTTCGTCGCCGGTGGCGGCAGCACGTCGACGCCGGCCGCGAGCAGCGCGCGATCGATCGCGTAGCCCGGGTCGTCGCCGCGAGCCGCAGCACTCGCGCTGCCCTGCCCGATCACTTTGCGATTCGTGCGATCGACGACGCGGACGTGCGCGGTCACGAGCCCCGCGTTGACGGCCTGGCCGCGCACGGCCACCGGCGCACCGACGCTAACGCCGGCGATCGCCATCACTTCGGCCTTCGCTTCGTTCGCGAGCACATCCGCCTCTTCATCCGACAGCGGTAGCTCACCGTCGGGGCGCGGCGGCGGTCCCGACGCAGGCGCACGGCGCACCGCAAAGCTCGCGTTGCGGAGCAGCGTCGTCAACGCCGACACGCCGGGCAGTTCCTTCTCGGCAGTCGGCCCGTACGCGGCACGCACGCCCTTGCCCAGGTTGATCCGGAGCAGGATCGTTGCGGTGCGTTGGCTCGGCGTCACCGGCTCGGTCACCGAGCCACTGCTCGCCGTATCCTTCGTGACAACCTTGAGCTCGCCGAGCCGCACGCGCATCTTGTCGCGATCGATCTTCACACTGACCGTCAGCTCGCGGCGGCCATCGACGGTGGTCTCGTCCTTCGTCACCGCGAACTTCGCGACCCACAGCCGAGCGCGCTGCACGATCTCGCGATCGAGCTCGCCCTTGCGCGCGGTGCGCACGTCGCCGGCCACCAGGTCCGCGAGCGCGCTCGCCGCAGCACGCGCGAACGCTTCGTCGAGCGCCATCACACGCGCATCCGGCGACCCCACCGGCGCATCACCTTCGGCTTGATAGGCGACAACATCTTCGGCCCACGCGGCCGGTGCAAGCGACAGCAGCATCGCGACAGTCAGGACACAGCGGATCACGCCAGGTAGCGTAGCAGAGCCGCGCGCGACGAATTGTTTCTGCGCCCGCTCAAGGCTTGGTGATGATCACGAATAACGTCGCGGCGGTCGCCGCGATTCCGTCGGCCTCGATCGCGCCGGCTTTCGCACCCTTCGCCTGCACGCGGGGCGCATCCTTCGCCCACGCCGGCACCTCCGCCACCCACAGCGCTGGCCCGGCGACGCCGCCGATCTTCCAGCCGACGGCCGGCTTCGCACCGGCACCTTCGACGACCACGACCTGCAGGCCCTTGTCGCCATCGCCGAGCGGGCGCGGCCCGTCGAGCGCCTGGCGCACTGCCTC
>DATDCH010000331.1:0-31949 GCA_036524455.1 Kofleriaceae bacterium
TTGACGGGGCTGGCGTCGGGCATCGACTGCGCCTGCGCGTCCTCGGCGCTCAGCGGCGCACAGACGCTCAGCGAGCGCTGCCGCACACGGCGATAGCGCGCGAGTAGCTCCGCAGTCGGCGACATCAGCCGATGACGGATGCAGCGCCCGTACCACGGGAACGTGGCGTGCAGCTTTTGCGAGCATGAGCCTGGAACAACTATTTGGAGAAGGTGAAAGCTTGAATGCGCTGCACATGGGAATGCGCGCGCTCGTGCTGTTCTTCGTGATGCTCGTGCTCGTCCGCGTGGCCGGCATGCGCGCGTTCGGCCGCAAGTCGTCGTTCGATACGATCATCGTGATCACCCTCGGCGCGCTGCTGTCGCGCATTGTCGTCGGCGCATCGGCGGCAATTCCGACCGTAGTCGCCGGTGCCGTGCTCGTCGCGCTCCATCGACTGATCGCGGTGCTGACGTCGAAGGTGCCGGCGATCGAGAAGCTGCTGAAGGGGGACGACATGGTGCTGTATCGCGGCGGCGTGTTCGATCTGAAAGCGATGCACCGCGCTGGCATCAGCCGCGCCGACCTCGAGGAAGCAGTGCGCGCGAAGTCAAACCGGCTGACGCTCTCCGACGTGCTCGAGATCCATCTCGAGTCGAGCGGCGACCTCAGCGTCGTCGAGGACGTCGTCGGCGAGGCGCGGCGGCTGCGCAGCGCCATCGCGCCTACGGTCGCGCCAACCTGACACTCCGTGGTGGAGCGCACATGCCACGGTTTCTTGCGCACGGGCGGAAATCGCGCCAAGACTCGTTGTATGCGGCTGGTCCGGACCTCCCTCATCATCGTCATGTCGCTGATCGGCAGCGCGTATGCCGAGGGCGATGCGCTTGTCGATTCGCTCGGCCCCCGCGAGATCGCAGTCGGCGAAGCGATGCGCGGCGCCGCCACCGGCGCGTCGGCGATCGGTCTCAACCCGGCGGGGCTCCCACTCAATCGCGAGCTCGTGTTCGAGGGTGGCTATGGGTATCGACTGCAAGATCAGGCATCGCTGATCGGCGTCTCCGCGTGCGACTCGACAAGCGCGATTCCCGGCTGCTTCTACTATCAGTACGCGGGATCGAGCCCCGAGCTCGGCGGCATGATGCTGTCGCGCCGCACGCACCTCGCCGGCACCTCGGTCGCATATCCGATCGCGCCGCGCGTGTTCCTCGGCTCGTCGGTCAAGTACTTCAACTTCGACTCCGACGTGATGACCGAGACCAAGGCGAGCGGCTTCAACTGGGACCTCGGCACGACGGTCCGCGTCTCCGATCTCGTCAACGTCGGCGTCGCTGGCTACAACCTGTGGGGCGCCGAGTCGCCCGAGTTCCCGCGCGCCATCGGCGGTGGCGTGCTCGCACGACCGCTACCGATCCTCGCGCTCAGCTTCGACGCCCGTTGGAAGATCGATGGCGACGATCACTCCGCACGCTACGGCGGAGGCGCCGAGCTGTTCCTGCAGCCCGGCAGGAACGGCATTCCGATCCGCGCGGGTGCGTTGCGCGACAACGGTCTCGATCAGACGTTCCTCTCGGCCGGCGTTGGCTACGCGACGCTGAAGGTCGCGATCGACGTCGCCGCGCGCTACGCGATCACCGGTGCCGACGACACGATGTTCATCGCGAGTATGCGGTTCTACGGGCCGCGGCTTCGCGCTCCGTCGATCGATGTCGTCGAGTAGTAAGCGCGCGCCTCAGGCCGGCGAACATGCGTTGGATCAGTAGCCACATTTCGTAGCTAGAGCTGTGCAAGCCCTGCTCCGAAAATGCCGAAAGCCGGCAGCGCTCGTTGCGCATACCAGCTTTCCTCTGACCTGAGACCTGCGCCCGCTGATTACCAGCGATCGCCGCCGCGACCACGGCCACGACCACGACCACCGCCGCGATCATCGCCGCCGCCACCGCCGCCGCCGCCCCAGTCGTCGCCGCCACCACCGCCACCACCGCCGTAGCCACCGCCACCGCCGCGATCACCGCCGCCGCGATAACCACCGCCGCCACCGCCACCGCGGTATCCGCCACCACCGCCGCCGCCGCCGCCGCGCGCCTGGCGCTGCTCGGCTTCATTGACGCGCAGGGGACGACCATCAAGGGTCTTGCCATCCATGCCCTCGATCGCCTTGGCTGCCTCTTCAGTGGTGCCCATGGTGACAAACGCGAAGCCGCGCGAGCGGCCGGTCTCGCGATCGGTCACGAGGTGGACATCACTGACCGTGCCGAACTGCTGAAACGCAGTACGGACGCCATCAGCGGTCGTGTTGAACGAAAGATTTCCAACATACAGACGAGTGTTCATCAGCTTGCTCGAACTGGCCCCAAGGGAGTAGCTAGACCCGCCCCACGAGGGGCCGTGTTTGTGCTCGGAAGCGGGTTTCTGGAATCTTGCCCACTGAGCACCGGGACCTAGCCAAACGCGAAGAGCGAGGAGCCTGCAGACCGACGAACCGTGGCAATTGGCAAGTTACAGCCCCTTTAAACGAAAAGCTATTGGGAAACTGGACCCCGGCCGAGAGGCCCGCACGGGAGCGAAACCAGAGTCAGTACTAGGGTGTCTATTGATTCACACGGTTATGCTGTCGGCGGCCCATGTCTGAGCTCGAGCGGTCGCTGCTGCGCCGGCTCCGTGATCGCGACGAGCGCGCGTTCCGAGAGCTCGTAGAAGCCCATCGGGACCGGGTCTACAACATCACGTTTCGGATGCTTGGCAACCGGGCCGAGGCCGAAGACGTGGCCCAAGAAGTCTTCATCGCGGTGTTCAAGACGATCGACTCGCCGAACTCGGGGTACCGGGAGGAATCGAAGTTTTCGACCTGGCTCTACCGAGTCGCGGTGAACCACTGCAAGAACCGGATCAAGTACCTCGCGCGCCGCCACGATCGCGATCGCGAAGAGATCGATGAGACCACGCACACGACCGGCGTGAACGGCTCGATCGGCGGTCCGATGCCGTCGTCGCCGCACAAAGCGCTCGAGAGCGCGCAGATGGAAAAGCTGATGCAGGAAGCAATCGCGAACCTCGAAGACGATCAACGCATCGTCGTGGTGCTGCGCGACGTCGAGGATCTTTCGATCGAAGAGATTTGCGAGATCACCGGCCTGCCCGACGGAACGGTGAAGTCTCGCCTCCACCGCGCACGGCTCGTGCTGCGCAAGCGACTACAACGCCACGTAGAGGATCGCAATGAGTGAAGCAGAAGACGACATCGACGACGAGGTCGTGGCGAAGGTCTCCGACTATCTCGACGGCCTGCTCAAAGGCGCCGAGCGCGACGACGTCGCGAACAAGATCGAGAACGATCCGGCGTGGAAGCAGACGCACGCGGACATGGTCGAGAACCGCAAGTTCATGTCGGGCATGCAGAAGGCGCGCGCGCCGGCGACGTTCACCGAGGATGTCACCGGAACGATCAACAAGCGCTCCGCCGGGCGGTTCTTCGGCCGCAGGACATTCGGCGATCGCGTGCCGTTCACAGCGCTACTCGTCGTCGCGATCATCGCGCTCGCCGCGGTCGGCTACTTGATGTGGGCTTCGCAGACTGGTTCGCTCAAGGTCGACAAGCAACCCGCGCCGACGCAGCCTCCGCCGAAGCCACCTGTGAGCATGTAGAAACGCCCGGTCGCACACTCCCGATCTAGGGAGACTGCGTGATGCGACGGTAAAGCGCGAGCGCGAACGTGCCGGCGATCGCACTGACAATGGCGATCGAGACGTACGTATCGCTATTGCCGTGTCCCCCGTAGCACGGCTCTTCAATGGTGCATTGATCTGCGACTCCTTGTGTTCCGTTGGAGATGAGCCCGGCGTGCGTACAGCCTAGTAGCCACGCGAGCACGACAGCAATGAAACGCATGGCGGATGACGTCTACATGCCCCGTGCCACCAGCCTTACGTAATTCGCGCTAGCCGCCGTTCTGCTGCAGCGAATCGCAGAATTGGCGCAGCGGCTCGCGGCGCTCGGGCGGTACGTACTCGAGGTTGAGCTGGCGATCCGTCACTTCGAAGAACGATCGATCGGCCGCGAGCAGCTCGGTCTCGGCGCGGTCGATGTTCGTCGCTTCGACATCGTTGAGGTTCTTGCGCACGAGCTCGGCCTCGGGCTCGAGCCGATTCTCGACGAAGAATCCGCCGAGGATCAGCTTCGCCTTGACCGCCATCGAGTGCAGGTCGTTGGCCGTGCGGTGCGGCAGCGATAGCACGGTCTTGAGCAGATCAGCCGCCGCTGGCGACGCCCGCTCGTAGGCGCGCCGCGTGACGTAGCCGAGATCAAACAGCGCGAGCTGGGGCGCGAACACCATACCGGCCGTGCGCGCCATCGTCGCGTAGTAGGCGAAGTGGTTCCCGATCTCGCGCAACAGCTCGGGGCGATCGACGAGGTCGCGACCGAGCCGGCGGTACTGGTGGAACACGTCGTACACCGCGCGCAGGTTGCGCGCCTTGATCGCTTCGCGCAGATAGTTGTTGAAGAACCGGATGCACAGCCGGATCGCGTGCTCGTCGTGATGATCGTCAGCGCGGCATGCGATCACGCGCGTCGCGTCGGAGAACACCGACACCGTGTCGTTCGCGCCGTGCAGAGCGCGCAGGAAGCCGTGCTCGATCTGCTGCAGGCATTTCATCTCGAACCACGTCTTGTTCTCGGTCAGCATCTCGAGCGCCTCGTCGGAGAGCCCGACGAAGTCGGCGCGGTCGACCTTGAACCACTCCTTCGGCATCCGCGACTTGTGCTTGTCGTAGTCGTCGAGCATGCGCTTGATCGCCCACGTGCCCTCGGCGGCGACGTCGCGGTCATTGCGGTCGAGCGACTTGATGATGATCGTCCCGATCTGATTGACGCGCGTCGCCACGTCCATCTGGGCTTCAAGCGGTTCAAACTTGCGGTCGGCGACCTCGGCGATGACGAACAGCGTGCCATCGCGCAGCCGCACGATCAGCCGCGACGGATCGACGAACCGCACCACGTAGAAGAAGTATGGCAGCAGGAGCGCCCAGCCGACGATCGCGAGGAAGATGGCGGCGGTGATCGCCCAGGTCGGCGCGAACTGCGGGCCGATCATGTACTGGACCCACAGCACGTGCGCCGCACCGAGCGCCATGAACGACAGCACCCAGCGGTTGACGCGGTCGCGCAAGAACATCTCGATCAACTTCGGCGTGTGCATGTTCGCCGTGAGCGGAATCGCCAGACCAATCGTCGCGATCAGCATCGCGAGCACGTTGTTGTACGCGCGCGCCATCGGGCTCAGCATGTCGACGAGCTTTGCGTTGTTGACGCCGGCCCAGCTCTCGACGCCCCACCCCGGGAAGCCCGCACGCTTCCACTCGACGAAGAACTCGATCGCAAACAACACCGCAAACGCGACGAATGCGATCACGAACGACCGCACGAACAGTTTGCGCATCGCTATTCCGCGTAGTCCTGTAGGAACGCAAAGAAGCGTTCCGGCAGGTCATCGAACTCGAGCGCACCGCCGCAGTTGGGGCACTTGAACACCGGTGGCTGCAAGTTCGAAGCAAGGATTGCCGCCGACTGCAACAGCCGCTCTTCTTGGTGATCGCAGCCGATGCAGTGGAACGGCGCGAAGAACGACGTCACCGTGCCCCGGCCGATCACGTCGCGCACCATGGACGCCTGCAGCACGAACGGGATCGAGCAGGCGTGGAACTCGTAGCCCTGAATGCGGGCCTGGCGCAGGAACTCGCACCACGCGCGAACGCCGAGCGAGTTCATGTACGTGACCTGCGCCATGTCGAACACGATGCGGCCCACCATGGCGGGCAACAGCTCGTCGAACCGCGTCGCTTCTGTGAAGTCGCCGCGCAGCACGACGCGCGTGCGCTCGCCGTCTTTGACGACCTGCCACTGCGTGAGCTTGGCGAGCATCGTCTTGGCCTTGATGTCGAGCTCGTTGAACGCGACGCCGACCACGGTCTTGTGATCGCGCGGCTGCGCCCACACCGCGGTGCCGCGGATCTGAATCGGTTGCTCGCCATCGGGCGTGATCGTGACGCCGACCGCCTGCCCTTCGCTGACCGGTTCGGTCACGACAACGCGCACGCCGTCGACCGACAGGTTCGAGACCGTGGCCTCGACCTTCTTGCCGGCGAGCTGGACCGCGACCTGGAACGCCTCGGTGCCAGGACGCGGCTCGCCGAGCTGGATCGCGATCACGTCATGTAGCTCGTCGGCGGTCATCGGGGCGATCAGCAGCTCGTCGCAGCCACTCGCCGAGACCTCGCGCATTTGATCGCCGTTGAGCCGTTTGCCGGCGACCAGGATCACCCGCGTGCCCGGGTTGTGCGCTTTGCACTGCTTCGCGATCGCGAACCCCTCGCTCTCGGCATCCAGCACGACGAGCGGCGGTTCCTCCTTGAGGAACATCGCCGTCGCCTCAGCGGCGGACTTCGCTACGAGCAATTGCAGGCCGAGCCGCTGGAATGGCGGCGCGGTGAAGTGCCGCAACAGCTCGCTGTTATTCGAGACGAGGACCTTGGGCACGGCCGAGCGATTAGCGTACTACAGGACCGCGCGCAGGATGACGATCAGGGCAATCAGCGCAACAAAAGCACCGCCGATCGTCGCGACGCCTCGCACGAGGGTGCCGCGGTCGTAGGCCTCACGCTCGGCGTTCAGCTTCTCGATTTCGGTCGTCCGTGCCGTGATGGCACCGCGCAGGCGATCGATGCGATGGTACAGCTCGGCGAACTGGGGGTCCTCGATGCGGTTGAGGTTGACCAGCGTGCCCAGCGTCACCAGGCGGCGCTGAATCTCGGCTTCGGCGAGCGCGACCTCGCGGGCCTTGCGCTTCTGTTCAGCGTCGAGCTCGGCGAGCCGGTGGGTGTGGCCCTCGCGCGCATCGTTGAGGCTGCGCTTACTGGCGTCGAGCTCGGCCTTGGCGGCATCGAGGCGCGCGGTGGCCTCGCTGATCGGGCGTTCGAGCGCGGTGATCCGGCGATCGAGCTCCTGCTTGTCGGGCTCGAGCGCGGCCGCTTCCTTGCGATGGCCCTCGGCCCCGCGGCGCAGCTCCTGGCGCTGATCGCCCAGTGGCGCAGAGCCGGCTTGGCGGTCCTGATCGTCGGCGTTCTTGAGAAACGCCTTCTGGCGGCGATCGAGCTCCTTGCGCTTGTCGCGCAACGCCCGGCGCTGCGCCTCGAGATGCTGGAGCTCGCGTTGCGCTTCCTCGACCATGCGCTCGGCTTCGACGAGCTTCTCGTTACGCTCGCGCTCGACATCGACGAACTTCGAGTTCTCCTCTACCTTGCGGCCATCGACCTCGCCGGTTTCGCGCGTCAGCGACGACACGCGATCCTCCGCAGCGCTGATCGCCGCGTTCTCCGCCGAGAACACGCGGCCCTCGACGCGCGCACCGCGTGCGGCACGGCCGAGCGCGCCGAGCACTTGATCGAGCGCTTCGGTGTCTTGCTTGATCTCGATGCCGAGCGTCTTGATCGCACCGCGGCGCTGCCAGCGCGCGAGCGCGAACTGGTACGCGTAGCGTGCGGCGTTGACGAGACCCGGCTCGGGAATCTCGGGGATCGGGTTCACCTTCTGCGGCGTAAACGGCCGATCGGCGACGTCGGGGCGATGGATGCGCGTCGGCGGTGGCTCGTGGCCCGTCGGTGCACGGCGCGCGGCCGCGGCGACCTGCAGCGGATACGACGACGCGTCCGTGTCGGTCTCGACGTTGAACGGGGCAGCGCTGCGCGGTGGCGGCGGTGCCGACGGACGCTTCGCGCGCGGATCGATCGCCGGCGGGGCCGACCCGCCGCCGATCGGATCGACGACACGGGGCGTAGGTGGCATCGACGGCGATTTCGAACGTGCGATCGGCGGCGGCGTCGACGGCGGCGTCGACGGCGAGCTCGACCGCTGCGGCGAGCCGAACCCGCGTTGCCCCGGTTCCGGCGCCACGGTCGTGACCGGCTCGGCGTCGGAGAGCTCGAACGGCATCGTGTCTGGCGACGTCGGAATCGACGGCGGCATCGCACCGCTTCGACCGGGCGCGGTCATTCCGCCCGAGCTGCTCGCGCGCGCGAAGCCAGACTGCTGGGGCAGCGGTGGCGCTTTGGAATCGCTCTTACGCCGGCCCGGTCCACCGGCAGGCTCGGGCGGTAGCGCGTCGCGGCGTTCGGCAGCCGGGCCTGGCGCGATCGCGTTGCGCAGCTGCGCGCTGGGCCCGTTGCCCCATTGCTCGTCGACAGCGGGTGGCGGCGGCAGCGACGGCGCGCTCTCGCGCGTGACCGCAGTCGCGTCGGGACGCTGCGCCGACGGGATCGGCGGCGGCATCGTCGTCGACTTGCGCATCGGCGTCGGCGGTGGCGTCGCGGCCGGGTTCGCACGCGGCGGTAGCTGCACGCCGGTCGGCGGACCTTTGCCACCGGCACGGCGCGGCGGCAACGGCGGCAAGCGACGCCCGCACGACGCGCACACCGCCGACTCGTCGGCGTTCTCGGCGCTGCAGAACGGACAGAACCGCATCAGCGCCTCGGCGTCTCCGGCAGCGCGCCCGCGCGCTCGTAGACCACCTCGCCGCCGACAACCGTCATCACGACCTTGCGATCTTTGAGCGTTGCCGGCTCGAGCTTGCCGTCGAAGATCGTCAGGTCCGCGCGCTTGCCCGCGAGCGCTTCTTCGCCGACGGCAAACGCGGCGCCGGTCGTGAACGCGGCGACTGCTTCGTCGAGCGTCAGCTTCTGCGCCGGATACCAATTCGCGCGATTGACCGCGGCGTCGAGGCCGAGCAATGGATTGACTTCTTCGACGGGAAAGTCCGAGCCGAACGCGATCGGGATCTTGTTGTCGAGCATCGTGCGCCAGGCGTACCCGCCCTTGATGCGCTCCTTGCCGACCCGCGCTTCGGCCCACGGCATGTCGCTTGTCGCGTGCGTCGGTTGCATCGACGCGATCGCGCCAGCCTGCACCATGCGCGGCACATCCTTCGCCGCGATCACCTGCGTGTGCTCGATCCGCAGGCGACGATCGCGCGCCTTCGCTTGCACGGCGCCAGGGGCCCCAGGAGCCAGATACGCGTCGAGCACCGCGCCGACGCCGGCGTCGCCGATCGCGTGGATCGCGGTCTGCCAGCCACCGGAAATCGCTGCTTCGACGGCCGCCGCGAGCGCCTTCGGCTCGGTGACCCACAGGCCGAGGTTGCCCTTGTCGTCGTCGTACTGCTGGTAGAGTCGCGCACCGCGCGAGCCCAGCGCACCGTCGGCAAAGTACTTCACGCCGCGCATCACGAATCGCCCCGTCGCCGGCTGCGGCGGTTTCTTGCGCAGCTCCTCGGCGCGCGACGCATCGCCCGACAGGTACGCGTACACGTGTAGTGGTAGGCGATTCGCACCGGCGAGCTTGCGATAGACCTCGGCCGTCGTGTCGTCGATACCCATCTCGTGCACACCCGTGAAGCCGAGCTCGGTCGCAACCTTCGCGGCAGCGAGGATGCGGCGCTCGCGCACCTCGGCGTTCGCTGCCGGCATCTTGCTGTCGACGAGCGCCGTCGCGTTGTCGACCAGAACACCGGTCGGCTCGCCCTTCTTGTCGCGCAGGATCTTGCCGCCCGCCGGATCCCGCGTCGCCTTCGTGATGCCGGCCGCTGCGAGTGCGCGGCTGTTGAGCCATGCCGCGTGACCGTCGACGCGCTCGAGTACCACCGGCCGATCGCTGACCGCAGCGTCGAGGCTGGCCCTGGTCGGGAACTGTTGCCCGGGCCAGCGGTTCTGATCCCAGCCGCGGCCGATCAGCCACTCGCTCGCCGGCCGCGTCTTCGCTGCCTCCGCGATCACCTTGACCACCTCGGCTTCGCTGCCGAGCTGGCGCACCGACACGTTCTCCATGTCGACGCCGAGACCGTAGAGATGACAGTGCGCGTCGGTGAGCCCGACGATGACGCTCTTGCCGCCGAGATCGAGGACGCGCGTCTTCGCGCCGATCCGTTGCTTGGCGTCGTCGTAGCCGACGATGCGGTCGCCCTGCACGGCGAGCCCGGACTTATGACCATCGGGCGTGAACACGTCGCCGTTGACGAGGACGAGGTCGGCCCCGGCCGCCGCAGGCGCAGGCGCAGGCGCAGGCGGCGCAGGTTGAGACGGTCGGGTATCGCTGCCGCAGCCGATCGCTGCGCTAATCAGTAAGGCCAATCGCCAGATAGATCTGGTAGTCACGGGCTTCGAGACCATACCCAAAATCGAGGCCGAGCAGTGGCAGCACGATCTGCCGTAGGTAGAAACGCGTACCAACGCCCACTGAATTCTTGAATCCCGCCAGCCCGCGCACTTCGGCGTCCTTGCCGCTGCGCAGATAATCGCGGGTCATGTCCTGCTCGTTGTCCTTCGTGTTGATGAACGTCGTGTAGGCCGAATCCCAGAACGCGAGGCCGCGCACCGAGAAGCCTTTGATCGTGAAGATCGGTACCGAGTACTCGATGTTCGCGAGCGTGCGGAAGTCGCCGCGAAACTGATTGTTGAGCCAGCCGCGCATCGACGTGCCGCCGGTTTGCAGTTCCTGCTGGAACGGCAGGTTGTGGCCGTACTTGATCTCGCCTTTGAAGATCAGGTTGTGGCGATCGAGCACCTTGATCGCACGCATCGCGCTCACGCTCGCGAGCCAATAGTCGTAGTCGGAGCCGAACGACGGCAACGAGCGCTCGAGCGTCACCGAGTACTTGCGACCTTCTTGCACGCCGTACCAGTTCGCGCGGCGATCGATCGTCACCGACGTCTCGTTCGAGATGTCGGCGCCTTCCTTGCCGGGCGGTGGCGGCATCAGCGGGTCGCCGCCCGGATCGATGTCATCGATCGTCGCGCCCTCCTCGGTGATGACGCGAACGTCCTTGTAGCGAACGCGCGCGCCGCGCAAACGCGTATCGATGCGGAAGCCGCGGAACAGCTCGACACCGATCTTCGCACCGAAGTTCAGATAGTGGATGCGCGACTCGCGGACCGGCCGCACGTCGCCGGGATCGATCAGATAGCTGTTGGGCGCCGTGTACTCGATGTTGCGCGCGCTCTTCAGATACGTGTCGAGCTGCGAGTAGAACCGCGTGCCGCCGATCGACGGCACTAACCATGCGCCGATGAAGAACGAATCGCCGGTCGCGATCTGGCCGTACAGCAGCAGCTTCTGGTTCTGACCGAACAGGTTGTTCTCGCCAAAGCCGATGCCGCCACCGACGTTCGTCGGTTGGTTGTAGAACGCGGGCGCGATCACCCACGAGTGCTTGTCCTTCGCGAGGATGTGGATCGCCACACCGCCCGGTTCTTTGGTCCAGAACACTTCGACGTCTTTGAACAGGCCGCTCGACACCAGGCGCGTCTTGACGACGTCGACCATGTCGGGCGTCCAGTCGTCGCCGACCTCGATACCGGCGAGCACCTCGACGGTGTCGGCGGTCGTCTTCGTGTTGTCCTCGACGACGATCTTCTTGATCTCGGCGGAGCCGACGATGTCTGCGTTGACCGGGCCGTAGCCTTTGCTCTCGAGCCTCTGCTCGAGCTTGAGATCCGGTGGTGGCGCCGGCTTCACCTGCTGCGGTTCGGGCGGAGGCGTGGGCGCTGGCGCTGGCGCGGGCGCGACCGGCACCGGCGTCGGCGTCGGGCCCGCGGGCTTTTGCGCAGGCGGCTGCGCGGGTGTTGGCGTCGGTGTGGGACCTGCGGGCTTCTGCGAAGGCGGCGGGTCATCCGGAATCGGAACCGGCTTTGGTTTCGGTTCTTCCTGTACCGGTGCAGGCGTCGGCGGTGGGAGCTCGTCCGGCGGCACGGGCACCGGATACGGCGTTTGCGCGCGCGCGCTACCGACGCTGGCCGCGGTCAACAGAATCGCGATCGCGACGCGTCGCACGCCACCGAGTATCGCACGGCATCCCGTGTTAACAACGCCCCATGAACCCCGCTGAAGTTGCCACCGCGCTATTGATCGAGCGCACACTCCAGGACAGTCCAGCGTTCCGCAAGATCGACGATCAGCTCTACGTGATCAAGCAGGGTTCCGCGTACGTGATGATCAACGTGGTCCCCTGGGGCGACAACAAGGCCATGGTTCGGTGCACCTCGCAGCTCGTGAAGGGGGTGGATGTGGACGGCCCGCTCGCGAAGCAGCTGCTGGAGCTCAACTCGCACCTGCGCTTCGGTGCGTTCGCGTGGGACCCGGGTGAGCAGACCGTGCTGTTCACCCACACGATACTGGGCGGCACGACACTCGATCCCGAGGAGCTGATGGCGACGCTGCGCGACGTCGCACTGATCGCGGACGAGTACGACGACAAGCTGATGAAGAAGTACGGCGGTCAGCGCATGATCGATCTGCTCGAAGAGGCGGCGATGGAGCGGATCATGGAGAAGGATCCGAAAGGGTTCCAATTCGAATGAAGCCGTCGAAGGGCCAGGGCTTCGGCACGCTCGCGATTCACGCCGGGCAAGAGCCCGATCCGGTGACCGGCGCGGTGATGACGCCGATCTACTACACGTCGACGTACGCGCAGACGGCTCCCGGCGAGCACAAGGGCTACGAGTACTCGCGCACGCACAACCGCACGCGCTACGCGCTCGAAGCCAACCTCGCTGCGCTCGAAGGTGGCGTTGGCGGTCTGTGCTTCGCGTCGGGGCTCGCGGCGACCGCCACACTCCTCGACGCGTTCGATACCGGCACGCACGTGATCGCGTGCGACGATCTCTACGGCGGCACGTTTCGGCTATTCGACAAGGTGTTCCGCCGGCTCGGCTTCGACTTCACGTACGTCGATCCGATCGGCGGCGCCGCGGCGGTCGAAGCCGCGATCAAGCCGAACACGAAGCTCGTGTGGATCGAGACGCCGACCAACCCGATGCTCAAGCTCGTCGACATCGCGGCGGTCGCGGCGCTGTGCAAGCCGAAGGGCATCGTGCTCGCGGTCGACAACACGTTCATGACGCCATATTTTCAGCGGCCGCTCGATCTCGGCGCCGACGTCGTCGCGCACTCGCTGACGAAGTACTTGAACGGCCACTCCGACGTCGTCGGCGGCGCGCTGATCTTCAAGGACACCGCGCTGCGCGATCGCGTCGCGTTCTTGCAGAACGCAATCGGCGCCGTGATCTCGCCGATGGACAGCTTCATGGTGCTGCGCGGCACCAAGACGCTCCACGTACGCATGGATCGTCACGAGCAGAACGCGCGGCAGCTCGCAGCGTGGCTCGCGTCGCACCCGCAGGTCGAGCACGTGATCTACCCCGGCCTCGAGTCGCACCCGCAGCACGCGCTCGCGAAGAAGCAGCAGCGCGGCTTCGGCGGCATGATCAGCTTCGTGCTGCGCGGCAACCTCGACAACGCGCGCCGGTTCTTGTCCGCGTGCGAGCTGTTCACGCTCGCCGAATCGCTCGGCGGCGTCGAGTCGCTGATCGAGCATCCCGCGATCATGACGCACGCGAGCGTGCCGCCCGAGAATCGCAAGAAGCTCGGCATCGTCGACGGCTTCATCCGGCTCAGCGTCGGCATCGAAGATGTCGCAGACCTGCAAGCGGATCTCGAGCGCGCTTTCACCGCAGCCAAGTGAGGGGACACATGGCTCAGAAGTCCAAGGCAAAGACTGCGCCGAAACACAAGGCGGCGCCCAAGCAGCGCGCTGCTGCGAAGCAAGCGAAGAAACCCGCAGCGAAGCCGGCCAAGCAGGCAGCGAAGAAATCGCCGAAGCGGTCGACCAAACCCGGCATGGCACCCGCGCCGGTCGGGCCGTTCCTTCGCAGCCTGCGCACGTGCATCTATCAGGTGCACGACCTCGCGCTTGCGAAAGAGTTCTACAGCCAGGCCCTCGGCAAAGATCCGTACTTCGACGAGCCGTTCTACGTCGGCTTCAACGTCGACGGTCACGAGCTCGGCCTCGATCCCGACATCTCGAAGCGCCCGCCGGGTGGCAGCGGCGTGATCGGCTACTGGCGCGTCGAGGACATCAATGCGGCGTGGCAGCACCTGACCACGATCGGCGCGACGTCGATCGAGCTGCCGCACTCCGTTGGCGTCGACTTGCAGACTTCGATCGTTGCCGACCCGTTCGGCAACTACATCGGCCTGATCCAGGGCGCGTAGCTAAAGACCCTGCGCGAACAGTGCGTTTCGCGCCGGGCACAACTTTGTGCCTGTCTTGACCCGGTTACCCGCAGTAACCAAGTTCTGGCCATGAACCGACAAGTCAACAGGCTGGTGACGGCGCATCGCCAGCAAGAAGGTGCAGGTTTTGTGGTGCGTCGCCCGGTGCCGACGATGGGGCTCGAGCTCGTCGACCCGTTCCTCCTCATCGACGAGCTAGGTCCGGTCACCTATGGCCCCGGCGAAGCGGTCGGGGCTCCTGACCATCCACATCGCGGCTTCGAGACGGTCTCGTACATTCTCGAAGGCGCGGTCGAGCACGAAGACTCCGCAGGCCACCGTGGCGTGATCAATGCGGGCGACGTGCAATGGATGACGGCGGGCGGCGGCATCGTGCACTCGGAGATGCCGACGCAAGAGCTGCTCGCCAATGGTGGCCGCGTGCACGGCTTCCAGATCTGGGTGAACTTGCCGCGCCGGCTCAAGCTGACGCAGCCGCGTTACCAGGAGCTGCCTGCCGCACGGATTCCGACGGCACAGACGGCCGATGGCTTGGCGAAGGCGAAGATCATCGCGGGCGCAGCGCTTGGCGTGAATGCCGCGATCGAGACGCACACGCCGATCGTGTTCCAGGACTGGACGCTCGAGCCCGGCGCCGACGTCACGGTCGAGATCTCGAGCGATCAGCAGGTGCTCGCGTACGTGTTCGAGGGCGCAGTCACGATCGAAGGTCGCGAGGTGCGCGATGGCCAGATGGCGATCCTCGGCGACGGTGACGCGGTGCGCCTGGTCGGTGCGAGCAACCGCGGTCGGCTGCTATTGCTGGCGGGAGTGCCGCATCGCGAACCGGTCGCGCGCTACGGTCCGTTCGTGATGTCGACCGAAGCCGAGCTGTTCGAAGCGTTCCGCGATTATCAGACCGGGCGGATGGGCGAGATCACGCGAACTGCGAGAGTCGGATGAGCACGGTCGATCGCATCATCGAAGCGCGCACGCGCGACCTCGGCGGCTTCCAGGTCGGTCGCGTGCTGCCGACGATCGGACGCCGGTTCGTGGGGCCGTTCGTGTTCTTCGATCACATGCTACCGGCCGAATCCGCGAAGCTTGCGGTGCGGCCGCATCCGCACATCAACCTCGGCACGGTGACGTACCTGTTCGAGGGCGAGATTCTGCATCGCGACAGCCTCGGCTCGAAGCAGCTGATCCAGCCCGGCGCGATCAACTGGATGAGTGCGGGCCACGGCATCGTGCATTCGGAGCGCACGCCCGCGGACGCTGGCGTCCAGCGCCATCACGGGATCCAGCTCTGGGTCGGGTTGCCGCGCGGCAAAGAAGAGAGCGATCCGACGTTCAAGCACTATCCAGCCGCCACGCTGCCGATCGTCGGCGACAAGGCGATGCGCGCACGCGTGTTGATCGGCAACGCGTTCGACGCGACATCGCCGGTCGAGACGGCGTGGCCGATGTTCTACGTCGACGTCGAGCTCGAGCCCGGCGCGCGCGTGACGCTGCCGAGCGGGTACGGCGAGCGCGCGGCATACGTCGTTTCCGGTGCGCTGCTTGCCGACGGTCAGCGCATCGAGTCGCGCAAGATGGCGCTGTTCACGGCGGGCGCCGATCCGGCGCTCGAAGCGGATGGCCCGACCCGCGTGTTGCTGCTCGGCGGCGATCCGCTCGACGGGCCGCGCTACATCTGGTGGAACTTCGTGTCGAGCTCGCCCGATCGCATCATCGACGCGGTGCATGCGTGGCGCGACGGCAAGTTCCCGAAGGTTCCCGACGACAACGTCGAGTTCATCCCGGCGCCCGACGACGATCCGCACTTCGCACTCAGCTATCACCTGCCGAGCGATGCCGAGCTGAAGAAGCTGCTTGTGGACGCGAAGACGATCGCGATGGTCGGCGCGTCGAACAATCCGCAGAAGCCTTCGCATCGGATCATGAAGCAGCTGCTCGCGGCCGGCTATCGCGTGATTCCGGTCAATCCGAACGAGAGCGAAGTGCTCGGCCAGCCCGCGGTAGCAGCGCTCTCCGACATCAAGGAGCGCGTCGACATCGTCGACGTATTTCGCAAGTCAGAGGACACGCCGCCGATCGCCGAGGATGCGGTGAAGCTCGGCGCGAAAGCGTTGTGGCTCCAGCTCGGCGTCGCAAACGAGCAGGCGGCATCGCGCGCGCTGCGCGGCGGGCTCGCGGTCGTGATGGATACCTGCATCGGCGCCACCCATCACCGACTGCAAATACCGCCCAAGTCGTAGACGCGACGCGCCGCTCGCAGTGAAACTACGCGGCGAATGTCGGTTTCGGGGCATCAGGTAGCGGAGCACTACCGCGCGCAAGCAAGCACGCTGAACAATCTGATCGCCGGGCACCGTCAGCTGCTCGACAGTCTCAAGGCCCAGGACGTCGAGCTGCAGCGGCAGCTGGTCCAGGCGCGCCGCGAGCTGGCGAGCGTGTACTTGAAGGCGCTCGACAGCCCGAGCTTCGAACGCGTCGAGCGGTTGACCGGGTTCCAGGGGTTCGCTCGCCGCGACCCGCGCGTGGCACGCGAGCACGAGCACAGGGTGTTGCGAACCAGCATCGCGAAGCTCGAGGCGGAGGAGCGTTACCAGAAGCGCGACACGCTCGTCGGGGCGGACGGGACGCTTACGCAGGAGCTGCAGCAGAATCGCGAGACGCTCGCGCCGCTGCAGGTCGAGTGCGAGAGGTTCGAGACGCTCGAGGACTTCGCGACGCTGATCGCGGTCGGCTACGACACGCCGAGCTTTCAGGAGAAGTGGTGGCAGGCGGCGTACTGGAAGCACTGGGCTGCGGGCGACAAGATCTGCAGAGCGCTCGACATGAAGGACTTCGGCGACGACGTCATTCCCGCCTATCAGAAGGTCGCCGAGCCGCGAAACTTCATGAAGGCCGAGGTCGACCGCCTCGACAAACAGATCACCGCGATCCACGAGCTCGTGAAGCAGCACGACCAGCTCGCCGATCGACTCGCGCGGCTCGATGACATCTATCTGGAAGAGGCGCAGGACTTTCTCGGCGAGCACTTGATGAACGCCGACGCGGCGCTGCTCGAGGAATGGGCGAAGGCCGAGCCGGAGCTGCTCAAGCCGGTGCAAATGGGCGTGCGTAAGCTCGCCGGGTTGACGGCGAAGCGATCGATCCTCGTCGACATGTCGCAGTCGGGCGTGCCGGTGACGATCCAGCAGCTCGAAGCGCGGCAGCAGAAGGCGTACGCGAAGTACAACAAGTTCTCGCGCCCGAAGTACGCGTACTCGGTGTTCAACAGCGACATGGTGAACGACGGCTTCGACGACAAAGCGCGCAAGATGCAGGAGCAGATCGAGAAGACGAACCGTCGCGTCGATCATCTGATGGCGAACCAGAACTACGCCGGCTTCGACCTGCGCAACGATCCGTACCTGTGGTGGTGGTACTTCATGGAATCGGCGCCGCCGCGCTACGCGCCGCACTACCACGACTACTACCAGCGCAACCCGAGCTTCAACCTCGTCACCGATCCGGACTTCGTCGACATGACGCCTGATCGCAGTGAAGACGTCGCGCGCGCGTTCGTCGCGAGCGACGCCGAGACCGGAGGAGGAATTCTGTCGTGAAGCGCCTGCGCATCGTCAGCTACGCGATCAACGGCCGCGGCCTCGGCCATCTCGTGCGCCAGCTCGCGATCTTGCGCTGGGTGCGGCGCTACGGCGCGCTGCTCGGCGTCACCACCGAGTGCTGGGTGCTGACGACGTCGGAGGCCGACACGCTCGCGCGCCGCGAGGGCATCCCGGCGTTCAAGCTGCCTTCGAAGGCGATGATGCGCGACGCGTCGATCGATCCGACGCGCTGGCTCGCGGTCGGCAGGCAGTGGGTGATGAACTCGATCGCGGGGCTGGCTCCCGACGTGCTCGTCGTCGATACGTTCCCCGGCGGCAGCTTCGGCGAGCTGTTGCCCGTGCTCGAGACGGTGCCGACCCGCATCCTCGTCGCGCGCGCAGTCAAAGACGACATCGCCGCCGACGACGGCTATCGCGCGCTGCTGCCGCTGTATCACAAGGCGATCGTTCCCGACGAGCGCGGCGTGGGTCCGATCCTGCAGCGCGAACGCGAAGAGCTGATGCCACGCGACGAAGCGCGTGCGGCGCTCGGCGTGAGCCGCGACCGCGCGGTCTACGTCACGCTCGGCGGCGGTGGCGACGAAGCGGCCGCACGCACGTTGCCGGTGCTCGCCGAGAAGCTGGTCGCGCGCGGCTGGCACGTGGTCGTCGGCGCGGGTCCGCTCTACATGGGTCCCGAGCGGCGCGGCCCGCACATCACGTGGATGGATCGTTACGTGCCGCTCGAGCTGATGCAGGGCGTCGACGCCGCGGTGTCGGCAGGCGGCTACAACAGCGTCACCGAGCTGATGTTCGCGGGCGTGCCGACCGTGTTCTTGCCGCAGCCGCGCATCGCCGATGATCAAGATGGCCGTGCGCGGGCGGCGGTCGCGGCTGGTGCGGCGCGGCTCGCGACCTCGCTCGACGAAGTACCGGACCTACTCGAAGCGCCCGGCGATCCGGCGGCGGCACGCGCGTTCGTCCCGCACAACGGAGCACGCGCGGCGGCGGCGGAGATCCTGTCGGCGGTGCTGCCGGCCGCCGATGTCGCGATGGCGCAGAGCGTGGTGACGCCCGAGCTGTGGGCGCGCGCGCAGCGGGTCGATTCCAGTCGCCGGAGTGAATCCGGCGCCGTCCATGCTGGGGGCGCGACTGCGCTCGAGGCTGTGAGCGTACTCGTCGGGGATGCGCCGAGTGCGCAGAAGGAGCGCGATGCGCTGCTGGCCGAGCTGGTCGCGGAGGGTGCGCTGATCTCGGCGCCGGCGCGGCGCAGGTTGCCGGCCGCGGTGCGCGTCGAGAAGTTCCTCGCGGCGGTCGAGCAGACGAACGCGCCGCTCGACACCGCGATCGCGATCGTACGCGGGCTCAAGCGCAAGTTCCCGGCGGCCGGGCTCGACGCGCTCGTCGATGCGTGCGTCGTGCTGTTCCCCGCGTGGGCTCGGTTCGCCGACTGGATGGGCGCGGTGTCGCTCGTCAACGCGCTGCCGCTCCAGCGCGGCGTGCCGGTCGGCGAGGTCGCCGCCGGCCTCGTCGCGTGGCTCGAGCGCGAGACCGATCTGTTCGATGCGCTGCGCCGGTTCGCGCACCTCGAAGGCAACGGCGCGCGCTCGCTCGGCGACGTATTGCGCGCGCTGCCGAACGAGGTCGAGGCATGAGCCGCGAATGCCACAACGCGATGCGCGCGCTGCCCGCCGATCGAGGCGTGAACGAATACCACAACGCGATGCGCGCGCTGCCCGCCGATCGGGGCCTGCGGCGATGAGCAAGCGCGAGATCCTCGACGGCATTGCGGCCGGCGCGCCGCGCACGGGTCCGCGCACGGTGCACATCGACGTCACGAACGCATGCAATGCCGCGTGCATCACGTGCTGGGATCACTCACCGCTGCTCGTCGAGCAACGCTCGGTCGCGTGGAAGAAGCGGCGCCTCGATCTCGCGGTGTTCGACGAGCTCGTCGCCGATCTCGCGGCGCTCGGTTCGGTCAAGGCGGTGATCCTCTCCGGCATGGGCGACCCGCTCGTCCATCCCGACATCTACGCGATGATCGCGCGCGTCAAACGAGAGGGCTGGCACCTCACCGTGATGACGAACCTGATCGCCGCCGACATCGACCGGCTCGCGGTGCTCGGCGTCGATCAATTCCTCGTCGGCGTGCACGGCGCGACGCCGGTCGCGTACTCGGCATTTCATCCCGGCTGGGACGAGCGCGAGTTCTTCAAGCTGTGCCGGTTTTTACGCCGGCTCGGCTCGACGCCGAGCAAGGTCCGCCACGTCCAGGTGATCAACCGCGATACCGCGCCGGAATTCGTCGGCATGGTGCGGTTCGGTCACCAGTTCCGCGCCGACCGCGTCAACTTCAAGCTCGCCAGCCTCTACGGCGGCACCGAGACCTGTCGGATCACCGACGAGCAGCGGCGCTGGCTCGGCACCGAGGCGATTCCCGAAGCGCGCGCGCTCGCCGCCGAGCTCGGCGTCGCGACGAACCTGGATCTGTTCGCGACGCAGCTCGAAGCCGGCGAGGAAGACGACTCCGCGACCGTGCCGATCGCCGACGTCGGCTGCTTTCAGGGCTACGTCTACACGCGGATCACGGCGTCGCTCGACGTCCTCTACTGCTGCAACACCGAGGTCAAGGTCGGCTCGCTCGCCGATGCGCGGTTCGCCGAGCTGTGGCGCGGCGAGGCGTGGCAAGCGTTGCGTGACCGCCTGCGGCGTGGCGACTACTTCGCCGGCTGCGAGCGGTGCGGCAAGTTCGAGCAGAACGTCGCGTGGAGCAAGCGCGTGAAGGACGAGCTCGGCGAGACCGTGTGGCGCGAGGCGATCGGCGGAACCCGCACGAACCACCTGCGAGTGCTCGGATGATCGACGACGGCGAGCCGCAGATATCGGCGCGTACGCGCACAAACCACCAGCGAGTGCTCGGATGATCGACGACGGCGAGCCACAGACATCGGCGCGTACGCGCACAAACCACCAGCGAGTGCTCGGATGATCGACGACGGCGAGCCACATACATCGGCGCGCACCCGCACGATCGAGTGGCAAGTCGCGGGCGCGTGCAACTACGACTGCTCGTACTGCATCCAGTCGCCGCGCTATCGCCGCGGCCGCCCGCAGCGCGACCAGCTCGCGCATGCGATCGACACGTTCGCCGCCCTGCCCGGCCGCTGGGAGATCAAGTGCTCGGGCGGCGAGGCGTTCGCGCACCCGCTGTTCATGACGTACGTCGTGCCCGCGCTGATGGCGAACACGCCACACGCGATCAGCGTGCTGACGAACTTCTCGGCGTCGCGTGCCGAGCTGATGGAGTTCGCGCGGCTGACGCGCGGCCGGCTCGCGGTGTTCTCGGCGTCGCTGCACCTCGAGTTCACGACCGTCGAGGAATTTGCGGCCAAGGCCGAGTGGTTTGTCTTGCAGTTGGAACCGGAGGTCGGCTTCGTCGTCAACCAGGTCGTGCTGCCGGGCCGCGAGCACGAAGCCGAAGCGTGCCGCGCCGCGATCGAAGCGCGCGGGCTGCGCTGGTTCCCGCAGCTCTACAAGCACGACGGCGGCGTGCACGACTACGAGAACCCCGAGCTGCTCGTGCCGCTCGGCATCGGCCCCGGGCGGCGCGCCACGCCGCGCGAAGCGAACACCGCGCCGAGCTACCGCGGCCTCACGTGCTGGGCCGGCGTCGACTACTTCGTCGTCGACAAGAACGGCGACGCGTGGGCATGCCGCACCGCGAAGCGCTACGGCGAAGGTGCGCTCGGCAACCTGTTCGACGGCACGCTCGCGCTCTCGCCCGCACCGGCGCCGTGCAGCTACGACATCTGCCCGTGCACGGTGCCGGCGAACCGCGGCATGATCGAGGGCGTCGCCGGATGACACCGCCACCGCGCTATCCGCTCGAAGGCGTCGTGTCGTGGAACATGAACACGACGTGCAACTACCGCTGCAGCTACTGCACGCAGCGGTTCGTCGAGGATCGCGGTCAGTGGGCGCACGACCTGCCGCGCTTCATCGCTGCGTTCGCGGCGCTGCCGGGCGACTGGGAGATCAAGCTGTCGGGGGGCGAACCGTTTCGCCACCCCGACTTTCTCGACGCTGTCGCCAAGCTCGCCGCCGCGCGTCGCCGCGTCAGCGTGGTCACGAACTTCGCTTCGCCGGTCGACGAGCTGCACGCCTTTTGCGACGCGACGCGCGCCAAGCCCGGCCTGATCTCGGCGTCGCTCCACCTCGAGTACGCCGAGCCCGACGGGTTCCTCGCGAAGGTCCTCGCCGTGCAGGCGCGCCATGCCGGCCGCGTCGTCGTCACGTGCGTCGCGACGCGCGCAAATCTGTCAAAGCTCGAAGCGCTGCGTGATCAGTACGCCGCCGCCGGCGTCACGTTCCGCGTGCAACCCGAGAAGCAGGATCGCGACGTGATCGACTACGACGACAGCGAGCGCGAACAGCTGATCACCCTCGGCGGCCACAACGGCACCGGCCTGATCGAGCCGTCGTTCGCCGGCCAGCCGTGTTGGGCGGGCGCGCGTTACTTCATCGTCGACCACCAAGGCGAGGCCTACCGCTGCTACCCGGCGCGCCGCCACCGCCGCGAGCGCCTCGGGAACTTGCTCGACGGCACGTTTCGCCTGCGCACGGAGGCCGAACCGTGTCGCTATGCGTACTGCAACTGCACGGTGCCGCAGCAACGCGGCATGGTGGCTCACATTTCCGGTGGGAGGTCCTGATGCTCGCGGGTAAAGTCAAACTGAGAGCGTTTGTCGCCGTCATCGTCGGCATCGCATGCGGTGGCATGTTCTTGCTGTTCAAGGCGTGCAAGTCGAGCGAGCCGCCACCCAAACCCGAGCAAGTCAAGGTCGAGCCCAAGCCGGTCGACCCGCAGCCGGTCCAACCGACGCCTCCGGATCCGACGCCACCGTCGAACGAGATGGCTGCGCGCGGATACGACGCCGAGGTGATCGCGTGGAGCAAGAAGTCGATCGCCGGCGACAAGGTCAAGGACGCCAGCAAGGGCAAGCCCTACAAGATCAACCTCTACAAAGACGCCGGCAAGAAGACCGTCAATCGCGCGAAGGTCGACATCAACCGCAACGACAAGTTCGACGAGAAGTACACGTTCGACGGCGACAAGATCACGCTCGAGATCGCGCCCGCCGACGACGAGCAGTACACGAAGACCTATCACTGGACCGGCACCGCTTGGCTGCCCGAAGGCGCGACGCCCGCGCAGGCCGAGGCCGATCCGCTGCCTGCGGCTGGCCCCGAGACGCCGGTTCCGGTGACCGACAAGCCCGGCAACATCAAGCTCGATCTACCCGCGCGCGGCTACGACGCCGAAGTGATCGCGTGGAAGGACAAGGCGATCGCGAGCGACAAGGAGAAGGACGTCTCGAAGGGCAAGTCGTACAAGATCAACGTCTACAAGGACGCGGGCAACACGAACGTCAACCGCGCGAAGGTCGACATCAACCGCAACGACAAGTTCGACGAGAAGTACACGTTCGAGCCGAACAAGATCACGCTGCAGCGCGCGCCCGCCGACGACGAGAAGTACACCGAGACCTATCACTGGACCGGCGACGGCTGGACGAAGAAGTAGCCTAGAGCTTGCGCGCGCGGCCCCACTGCTCGCGTAGCTCGAGCTCGTCGACCCAGCGCTCGATGTAGTCGAGGTCGAGGGCTTTGCCGCGCGCGCGGACAATCGCGGCGACGTCTTCGAGTTGGCGTTCCGAGGCGCCTGCCTTGGACCACTCGAGCTTCGCGACGATGGTGTCTTCGGCCGTCGCGGTGGCAACCACCACGCCGTGAATCGTGGTGTCGACGCGGCGTGCGAGCTCGTCGACCGAAAATCGTCTCGCCTTGCGAATGATCAGGTCGAGCTTCCAACCCGAATGCTGATCGATGACGTTGAACATCGTGCGGCGACGTCGCGCATCGCGCGCGACGTCCGTGTCCACGTAGTAACGATCGTCCGCAAATCGCTCCAGTAGTTGCTCGAGCTGATCGGCCGTGGGATCGATCACCACGTCGAGATCCAATGTCGTCCGCGAAAGACCATGAGCCATGCCTGCGAACGATCCGACCACCATGTACGGGATTCCGAGGCTGGTCATCGCATCGACAACCTCACGCAGCAGTCGGGCGAATCCCATCGAAGTCATGGCGCGAGAAGCGGAGCGTGCGGCCACGCGCGCGCGAACAGCTCGTCGCCGAGGAGCAGACGAAATAGCGCATATCTCGCCTGCGTCTCGTCGTACTCGGGGTGTCGACTTCGAATGCCGGCCAAGACGACCTCGCGCGCATCCTCGGACATTTGGATGCCGAGCTCGACGCGCTGGCCGGGCGTCATGCGCCGCAAGACCGCGGCCTGCACGGCGGCAGCATCCGGGTGCGTATCTCGCGCGTTCACGATCCGAGCATACCCCGCGGGGATGACTGCAGACCGCCTATCGCGCGCCGCTACGCGCTCAGCTGATCGAGCAGCTTCGCGCCGAGATCCGACGGCGGATCCGGATCGGGCAGCCCGCCGTAGATCGCGCTGATGTCGCGCATCGGGACGTCCTCGTTGCCGATGCCGGTGCCGTAGCGGCCGTAGGGCTCGCTCGGCTTGCGCAGCGACACCTCGCCACCGACGGGGCCGACGCTGCGGATGAAGCCCTTGGCCAGCGCGGTACCGACGCGCGCCGGGCAGCGGCACGGGTTCATCGGGTTGACGTGCTCGCACCGCGGCGCGAGGTAGTCGCCCACCTTCTTGCGCGCGCGCGACAGCCGAACCTTGTAGGCGCTCTCGGTGATGCCGAGGCTCTTCGCGGCGGTGTCGTCGGGGAGCTTGAGCACGTGACAGACGACGAAGGCAGCGCGCTCGCCGGGCGGCAGGCAGTTGACGACCGCCGTCATGCAGCCCTGCTTGAGCTCCCAGAGGAGGAAATCGCGCTGCGGGTCGCTGAGCGAGCGCACGACGTCGGTGCGCGTCGACTCGCTGCGCAGGGTCTCGTCGAGGATGTCGAAGTTGACCTCGGGCTGGCGCGGCAGGCGCTCCTCGAGCATCTGGTTCGCGAGGCCAAGCAGCCAGACCTCGATGTCTTCGGGGTTCGCGGGCCGCGAATCGATCTTCGCCGCAGCGGCAATGAACACGTCGGCGAGGTAACGCTCGGCGCGATCGCGATCGAGCGTCAGCCGGAACATGAAGTTGTACAGTCTGCGCCAGTGCGGCTCGACGAGCCCACGCAGCTGTTCACGTTCAAGCTTGACCATCATTGCCGGGGCACCATGGTACACCAGCGGCACGCCGTGGCCCACGAAGTGACACGCGAGTGTGGTAGCGGCCCAGGACCGCAGAATTCACGTGCGGCGCACGCACCGCATTTCTCGTATAACGACGTGATACCGTGACGAACGTGCTGGGTCGGATCCTGGCGATTTGCCTGGGCCTGGTAACGGCGTGTTATTCGCCGGTGCAGCCGGATTGCGGCTTTCAATGCGGACAAGGCGACGCGTGTCCCTCGGGTTACTTCTGTGCTCCCGACCGCGTTTGCAAGCGCAATGGGATATCGCCGACCACCCTATGCGTGACGATGGCCGACGCCCGGATCGATACGCCGGCTCCGATCGACGCGCCGCCCGCTGACGCCGACATCACCTCGCCGGGGTTGTTCGAGGTCTTGCCGATGGCGAACGCGATGGACGTACCGCGGACGACCGTCGTGAGCGTGCAGTTCGACGAGGCCGTGCAGAACGTCAACGTGGGCTCGTTCTACTTGCGTGATGGCACCACCGCGATCCCGGCGACGATCAGCAACGTCGATCCACAGAATCATGTGCTCACCCCGTCGGCGCTGCTGCCGGCGAGCACCGTGATCACGGTGTTTCTGACCACCGCGATCACCGATACGAGCGGCAACATGTTCTTCGGCGTGACCTATTCGTTCACGACCGGGATGTGATCACGAGATCTGCAGCTTCGGCTTCGCCGGCTGTGGTGGCGTCGCCTTGTCGGGCGCGGTCGGCTGCCCCGACTCGACGAGCCCGACGCGGCCGGTGACCTCGCCCCGCGGGTCTTCGAACTTCGACAGCTCCTTGCTGACTTCAGCGACGAGGTCGGCCTTCTCGCGGTACGGCATGAACGCGCTCTTGAAGCCCGCGATGATGATCTCTTTGATCGTCTGCAGCGACCAGCCGTAGTGCTTGTGACACAGGTAGAGCTCTTTGCTCACCGTGGTGTCAGACATCAGCCGGTTGTCAGTATTGATCGTGATGCGCACCCCGTAGTCGACGAAGAAGTCGACCGGGTGGGTCTCCCAGCTCGTCGCCGCGCGGGTCTGCACGTTCGACGACGGGCACACCTCGATCGGGATGCGGTGATCGTTGACGTAGTTGAGCAAGTCGCCGTTCTCGACCAACCGCGTGCCGTGACCGATGCGGTGCGCACCGCATTTGTGAATCGCCTGATGTACGGAGTCCGGACCGAACGACTCGCCCGCGTGCGCGGTGCAATTGATGTTGTTGTCGATGACGAGCTGGAACGCCTGGCGGTGAACCTTCGCGGGGTTATTGACCTCGCTCCCGGCGAGATCGAAGCCAACGACGCCGCGGTTCTTGAACGCGACGCACAGCTCGGCGATGCGCAGCGACGACTCGGGCGACAGCGTGCGGATCGCACACAGGATCACGCCGTAACGCACGCCGAGCTCGCGCTTCGCGGTGCGTAGGCCGCGTAGCACGGCCTCGACAACTTGCGCCGGGCGCAAACCGCTGCGCATGTGCAAGAGCGGCGAGTAGCGCACCTCGATGTAGCGCACGTTCTCGCTCCACGCGTCCGCTGCGAGCTCGTACGCAGCGCGCTCGAGACCTTCTTCGGTCTGCATCACCGACAGCGTGATGTCGAACGCACGCAAGTAATCGTCGAGCGAAGTGACGTGCTCGCCGGCGTAGAGCATGTGGAACAGCTCTGCGCGATCGAACGTCGGTAATTTCACGTGCTGCTGCTTTGCCAGGTCGAGCACGGTGTCGAGACGCAGCGAGCCATCGAGGTGGCAATGCAAGTCGGTCTTCGGCAGGCGCTGGATGAGCTCGAGCGGGATCTCCATCTCGGCACTATCAACCTGGGGGCACGAGCTATGCAACACCGGCGATTTGCTATGAGGTCTTCAGCACTTTTCACGGTCATCGTCGTCGCGGCAGCCGGCACTGCGACCGCGGAGCCCAAGCAAGAAGAGACCAGCGGGCGCGTCAGTCTCAACGAAAAAGACGTCAAGAAGACTGAGCCTCGGCAGCCCTCGGATTGGGTCGAGCTCGCTACCCCAACGCCGGCCAAGCACGGCACCGAGTTCATCATCGTCGGCAAGGATGCCGGCTACTTCACGAAAATCCGCATCGATCCCGCGAAGGGCAGGACGGTCGTCCGCAGGGTGAAGGTGTTCTTCGAAGACGGCAAGGTGAAGACCACGTGGCTCGATAAGGCGGTCTCACAGGGCCGCGCACCGATCGTGGTCGAGCTCGGCAACGCAAAGATCATCGATCGCATTGTGGTCACGACCGAGACCCACACAAACGGTCAGTACGCGATCTACGGATCCTCCGGCGGCGGAGTCGTCGGGTCGCGCTGAGCAGAAACGGATCGCCCGCTCACGCGCCCTGCCGGCTCGCCGCGATCACGAAGCACGTGTCGGCGCGACACGCGATCACCCAGTACACGCCGCTCTGCCACGGCACGTACTGCAGCGTCTGGTCGAGCGTGCGCGCCTCGCTGCCGACGCGATAGACGATCACTTCGGCGCCGGCGAGCTCCTTCGGCAGCACGACCGTGCGCGTGCGCGACTGGCCTTTGCGATCGATGCGCCCGACGTACGCTTCGAAGCGATCGGGATGCCAGCGCGCGATCAGGATGCGCGGCTTCGGCAGCGGAACATCGAGCGCAACCTCGAGGTCGAGCGAGCGCAGCTGCGCCGGTGCGATCTGCGTGCGCACCGATTCGATCGCGACCTTCACCTCGCTGTGCAGCGACGCGATGTTGAAACCTTTGATCGCGCCGAGCTCCAATGGCGCGTCGAGACAACCCGGCGGATCGAGCTCGGCGTGCGGCACGAGCCTGACCGTCGACACGCCGAGCGGCGCGTTCGGGTCGAAGGCGCGCAGCTTCACGCCGGCGAGCCCGTAGTGCTTCGCGACGAGCTCGCGCTTCTTCGGGTCGCGAAAATCGTCGCCGAGAAACCACCACGACTCGTCGACCTGCTCGAATGCTTCGGCGACGAAGATCGAGCCCTTCGGTGCCGCCTCGAGCGCCGCCATCCGCGCTTCGCCGGCACGCGCCAAGCGTTCGTAGAGCGGAATCGACCGCGCGCCCGCGTAGACCGAGGCCGCGATCGCCGCGATGACGAAACCCGCGAGCACGCGCCGCGTGAGCACGGCGTCGGCGACGCCGATGAAGCCGGCGAGCATGAGGGCGGTCGACACGTAGAAGAAGCGCGGGCCGAGCTTCGGCGACACGAAGATCGTGACCGCCATCGCGAGCGCGGCGACCGCGACGACCGCGACGAAGTTGAGCGAGCGGCGCACCGCAACCCGGCGCTCGTTGCCGTCGTCCTTCGCCACGATCAGCACGACCAGCAGCAGCGCGAGCAGCGGCGCGCACGCGAGCACGAGGTCGCGTAGGATCTCGAGATTGCCGACGACGCCACGCTGGAGCACGCGGCCGACAAAGCTCACGCGATTCGCGAGCCCCTCGTAGCGTTCGTCCTGGCCGGGCGCGAGGAAGATCGCCGCAAAGCCGACGACGGCGCCGAACGCGCCGGCCCACGCGAGCGTCGGGCGCTGCTGGGTCTTGCCGTACAGCCACCACGCGTAACCGATCATGAACGCGCATAGCGTCGGTCCGGTGTGCTCGTTGCACATGCCGGCGACCACGCCGAACAGCGCGTACGCGATGCATGCGCCGAGCGACGCGCGCCCATTCGACACGATCCGCAGCGGCACGAGGAACCACAGCTGGATCGCCGCCGTGTAGAAGTAGTTCGCGCCGTACGCGCGGTTGAACAGCGCCTTGCCGACCTGCGGCAGCGCGAGCCAGATGAAGCCGATCGCGATCACCCACAGCCCGAGGTCGCGACCGGTCTTCCAGCGCGGCAGCCGGCCCGTGCCGAGCACGACGATCGCGGCCGACAGCGCGAGGAACGCGAGCGGTGCCGCGATCACGGAGAACCACTCGAGCTTGTAGCCGAGGTACGCGAACGCCTGGCCGAGCCGCGGGTTCGAGTGCGTGTACTCGTACCACCAGTAGTCGAAGAAGTTGCCGGCGGAGAACGGCTTACCGCCGGTGTCGACCGCGACGTTCCACGCGTCGAAGCTGAACGGCTCGTGCGCGAGCACCCAGCCGATGTGGATCGCGGTCGCCGTGACGTACACCACGAACAGCGCGCGCAAGATCCAAGACCACGCCGGTGGCATCACGCGGGCGATAGCACGTGCGTCGTCGCCGTCGCAAGCGATGCGATCATCGCTGCATGCGCTTCACCTGGATCGCGGCCCTGACGGCGTCAGCCGGGAAGCCCGTTGCGGATCACGCTCTCCATCACCGTGCAGAACCGGTCGAGCTCCGGCAGCGTCGTGTACACGCTCGGCGCGACCCGCAGGCCGCGAAATTCGTCGCGCACGACCGCACCGGTCTGGATCCGGTGTTGGTCCCACAGATACGCCCATAGCTTCATCGGCTCGATGCCATCGACATCGATCATCACGATGTTGCCGGCGACCCCGGGTTTCAGGCTCGTGTACAACTTCACGCGGCTCCCCGCGGCGAGCAGCCGCTTCGCCCACAGATCGCGCAGGTACATCAGGCGCGCTTGTTTGCGGGTGCCGCCCATCGTCTGATGAAACGTCAACGCTTCTCCGACTGCGAGCGCGTTGGCCTCGGGCTTCGTGCCGACCTCTTCGAACTTGCGGATGTCGTCGGTCATCTCCGCGGCCGCCGCCGTCAGCGGCCACAACCCGCGGATTTTGTCTCGGCGTACGTAGAGCATCCCGGTGCCCAGCGGCGCGAACAGCCACTTGTGGAGGCTCGTCGCCAAGTATTCGCAATCGAGATCCGAGATCTTGAAGTCGAGATGCGCGAACGAGTGGGCAGCGTCGACGATCACCGGAATCCCGCGTCGCCTCCCCAGCGCCACGATCTCGCGCACGGGCATGATCTGGCCGGTGAGGTTCAGCATGTGCGTGACCAGGATCAGGCGCGTGCGGGCCGTGATGTGCGATTCGTAGAGCGCGACGATCTGCGCGGGATCCTCGGCGGGAACCGGGATCTGGAGCTGCCGCAGCACGATGCCATCTCGGCGTTCACGCTGTTTGAACGTGGTGATCATGCGCGGGTAGTCCTGCGTCATCGCGAGCACCTCGTCGCCACGCGCGAGGTCAAAGCCCATCTGACAGATCTGCAGGCCCTCGGATGCGCTGCGCGTGATCGCGATCTCCTCGGCGTCGACGCCCCAGTGCGCGGCAAGCCGCTTACGCACGACCTCTCGCAATGGCGGGGACACGGTCCACAGCACGTGCGCGGTCGGGGTCGAGTTGGCCTCGGCGAGGTAACGCTCGAGCGCGTCCTGCACGATGGCCGGCGCCGGGCTCACCGCCGCATTGTTGAGGTTGATCGCCGAGCGTTCGATCGTGAACGCACGCGCGACCGTGCCCCAATAATTCTCGTCGCGCGCCAACGCGTCTGGCGTCCCATCGATCGACGGTAGACGAAGCCGCTCGGGCCGCGTCGCGCCACCGCGCGGTGTGCACGCGAGCGGAACCAGCAGCGCACCGAGCACCTCGCGGCGAGTGGGCATGACGAAGGATGTCAGCCGCCGCGATCGGCCGTCAAGACGACGTCAGGTTCGCGACTGGGCCTTCGGCGCTTCGCGAGCCTCTTTGACGACCGGCTTGACCGGTGTGAGGTCGGAGACCGAAACGATCTGCGGCTTCTCGTCGAAGCCAAACGTCTGGCCGACGACGTAGAGCGGCCTGCCCTTCACTTCTTCGAAGATGCGCGCGATGTACTCGCCCTGGATGCCGTTCGAGATCATCAACAAGCCGTTGAAGAACAACAGCACGACGAGCAGCGAGGCGTAACCAGGCGCTTCGATACCGAAGAACAATTTCTGGATCAGCGTGACCGCGAGATAGACGAACGCAGCACCCGCGGACAGCAGGCCTACGTAGGTCCACAGCTTGAGCGGCGCCGTCGAGAACGAGAACAAGCCGTCGAGCGCGAACCGCCACAGCTTGAAGAAGCTCCACGTGGAGCGCGTGTCGTTCGCGCGCACGTTCGCCTGGAACTCGATCGACGCGACCTTGAAGCCCGGCCACGCGAAGATGCCCTTCATGAAGCGGTGGCGCTCCGGCATCTTGTTGATGATGTCGAGAATCTTGCGATCGAGCAGCCGATAGTCGCCGGCGTTCGGCGGAATCTCGACGCTCGTCATCGAGCGCATCACCTTGTAGTAGCTGCGCGACAGCGTGCGGCGAATGAAACCTTCTTCGTCGCGCTTGCTGCGCACGCCGACCACCATCTCGTAGCCCTCACGCCACTTCGCGACGAAGTCTTTGATCAGCTCGGGCGGGTGCTGGAGGTCACAGTCGATCGGAATCACCGCCTTGCCGGTCGCGTGCGCGAGGCCGGCCGACAGTGCGATGTCCTTGCCGAAGTTGCGGGCCAGCCCGACGACCTTGATGCGCGGGTCCTGCGACGCCGCCGCGGCCAGCATGCCGAGCGTGCCGTCCTTGCTGCCGTCGTTGACGAAGATGATCTCGAACGTCTCGCCGATGCCCTCGAGGACTGGGATCACCGCCGCGAGAAACGCAGGGATGTTGCGCTCCTCGTTGTAGGCGGGAGCCACAATCGACAAGGTAGGCGCAGCCATTGCCCCCTCTTAGCATGGTCCGTAGGGCCCCACGCAATGTCCGTTCTCACAGCCACCGGCTGCGTGATCGTCTTATCCTCCCTAAATGAGGTACGCAGCACTGGCCTTGGCAGTTCTCGCGGGTTGCGGCGACGACAGCGGCGCCCCTCCACTACCACTCGCCTGCGAGGCGGCGGTCACCGGCACCGCGATCACGTTTCGTGAGGTCGGGCGGACGCGCGGTGCCGCGCTGCTCGTCACGTCGCCGCCGAACGACATCCGGCGGTTCGTGGTCGAGCAAGACGGCCGCATCTTGCAGCTCACCGACACCGGTGTGTCGCCGACCCCATTCCTCGATGTCTCGAGCATCATCGCGTGCTGCGGCGAGCAGGGATTACTCGGACTCGCGTTCCATCC
>DATDCH010000332.1:0-4563 GCA_036524455.1 Kofleriaceae bacterium
ACGGCGATCCGGAACAGGCGCTCCAACTCCTCGAGGAGTCACTGAAGCTCCGCAAGACCGCGCGCAGCTATCTCGAGCGAGCACGTGCATTGCAGCGACTCAATCGCGTTGACGAAGCGGTCACCGCCGTCGACGAGGCGATCAAGATGAACAGTAAGTACGCACCCGCGTACGAGCAGAAGGGCATGATCCTGTGGTCGGCGGGGCGCTATCCGGAAGCGCGTCCCGTGTTCGAGAAGTATCTCGAGCTGGATCCCAACGGCCGCAAGGCGGGGATGATCCGCAGCATGCTCGATGAACCGAAATGATCGAGCTGCGAGACCGCCCGCTTCGGGTGCTCGGCATCGAGAGCTCGTGCGATGAGACAGCAGCGGCCGTCGTCGAGGATGGGCGACTCGTGCGCAGCGATGTCGTCGCTTCGCAGCACGAGGTGCACGCGCGCTACGGTGGCGTGGTGCCCGAGCTCGCATCGCGCGCGCACATTCTGAACGTGGTGCCGGTCGTGCAAGCGGCGCTCGATCGCGCCGGCACCACGCTCGACGACATCGACGGCATCGCGGTCACGAACGCGCCTGGCCTGGTCGGCGCGCTGCTCGTCGGGCTGCAGACCGCGAAGGCGATCGCGTGGGTCACCGGTAAGCCGCTCGTCGGCGTGCATCACCTCGAAGGTCACCTGACGGCGATCTATCTCGAACCGGATCCGCCGCCCATGCCGCACATCGCACTGATCGTGTCGGGCGGCCACACGTCGCTCGTGCGTGTGAACGGTCACGGCGACATCGTCGAGCTCGGCGCGACGCGCGACGACGCCGCCGGCGAAGCATTCGACAAGGGCGCGAAGCTGCTCGGCCTCGGCTATCCCGGCGGTGCAGTGATCGACAAGCTCGCGCAGACCGGCAATCCCAACGCCGTCGCATTTCCGCGCTCGATGACGGCAGGCGAGCACGGTGCCGACTTTTCGTTCAGCGGCCTCAAGACCGCGCTGCTTCATCACGTGCGCGCCCATGGCGTGCCCGACGACCAACCGCTCGCCGACCTATGTGCGAGCTATCAAGCGGCGATCGTCGAGGTGCTCGTGCGCAAGACGCGGCGGGCCGCACGCCGGCTCCAGCTGCAGCACGTGCAGATCTGCGGAGGCGTGGCCGCGAACTCGGGGCTGCGTCGCGCGATGGAGGCCGCGGGTCTCGAGGATGACTTCCGCGTCTACGTGCCGCCGATCGCGCGCTGCACCGACAACGCCGCGATGATCGCCGCTGCGGGCTATCACCGGCTCGTGCGTGGCGAGCGTGATGGGCTCGAGCTCGACGCGATTCCGAGCAAGCCCCTCGCGCGGAGCCACGCGTGACCAGTACCGGCAAAGGCACCGGCACTGGCAAAGGCACCGGCACCGGCACCGGCACCGGCAACGGTAACGGTAACGGTAACGGTAACGGCAACGGCCATCACGCGAAGGAGACGATCGGTCCTTTCCCCGACGCGCGCGTGCTGCTCGCGCGCTATGGCCTGCATGCGAAGAAGTCGTTCGGCCAGAACTTCCTCGTCTCCGATCGCGCGCTGCGTGCGATCGCCGATGCGGCGGTGTCGAGCGACGACGATTGGATCGTCGAGATCGGAGCCGGTCTCGGTACGCTGACCGCTCGCATCGCGGAACGAGTCACCGCCGGCAAGGTGATCGCACTCGAACCCGATCCAGACATGATCCGCGTGCTGCGCGCCGAGCTAGGCGAGGTGGACAACCTCGAGATCGAGCAAGCCGATGCGATGCGCTACGACCTGCGCGCGGTGGCGTCGCTCGGCCAGCAGATCACCGTGTGCGGGAATCTGCCGTATCACCTCACGTCGCAGCTGATCTTCAAAGTGATCGACGTGCGTGACGTGGTGCGCTTCGCGGTGTTCATGATCCAAAGAGAAATGGCCGATCGGATCGTCGCGAAGCCGGGAACCAAGGAGTACGGCGCGCTCGGCGTCATGGTGCGCACGTACTGCGATGTCTCGACGGTGATCAAAGTCAGCGCCGGCTCGTTCGTGCCCGCACCGAAGATCGATTCGACGGTGATCAAGCTCGTGCCGCTCGCGAACGCCGCGCCGCGCGTGCCGATCGCGGATCACGCGCACTATTCGAAGGTCGTGCATGCGGCGTTCGGCCAGCGCCGCAAGACGCTCCGCAATGCGCTTCGCGCGCACTGGCCCGACGACAAGGTCGACGCTGCGCTCGCTGCAACTGCGATCGACGGCATCCGACGCGGCGAGACCCTCGACATCGCCGAGTTTGGTCGTCTTGCAGAAACTCTCCCGCCAACTGGCGTGTGACAGCGCCGGCCGATCGTCTCGTAGCCGGCAAGTGAAATAGAATTCAATTTATTTCCCCGCCCGAACAGGCGGTTACGACAGTCTCCGCACGGCACCACGGTTGCTGTTCTCCAGGCCATGCGTTCCTGGATCTGGCTCCTCTCGTTTCCCCTCGCTGTTGGTTGTGTCGCCGCCGATACCGAGGAAAGTCTCGACGACATCCCCGATGCTCCGTGGGGCGGTAAGTCCGACTCGAGCAGAATCTACGTCAGCGCACAGTCGGTCGACGAGCTGAGCGGCGATCTGTCCTCGCTCAGCCCGCCGTGCCGCGCGGCCGACGCCGGTCGCAGCTGCGAATTCTATCTGTCGTCGGGCAGTGCGCTCGGCGCATACGGTCCGCTCGGCGCATACGGTCCGCTCGGCACGCTCGGTCCACTCGGCAACAACGCGTGGAATTCGTCGTACTGGATCAGCGCGGCGGGCGATTGGTCGTCGTGGTCGGATTCGACGACGGGTCCGCTCAGCGAAGCCGGTCCGCTTGGCCCGAATGGTCCGCTCGGCGACGAGGCGTATTACGAGACGCTGCCGGGCATCAACGATTGGGCGAAGCAGCTGCAAGGCGGCGGCGTGTGGACCGTGCTCGGCCCGCTCGGCGCGCTCGGCCCGCTCGGCGCGCTCGGTCCGCTCGGTCCGGTCGGCGCGCACGGCTATCGTCGTGACTCGGGCGGCAAGTACTACAGCGGCGACTCGGTCAAGCGCACGATCACGACCGACTACGCGCCCCACACGTTCGAGCTCGTCGAGATGTACGACGAGACCACCGCGAAGAGCTACGCGCCGAACGACACCTCGTTTGTCGCGCTCGGTGAAGTGCCGCGCTCGGCCGTCGACGCGTACGACATCAAGTCACGCCACGACCAGTTCGTGACGATTCTCGTCGTGCCCGAGAAGCAGCTCGACAACTTCGACATCACGATCAAGTCGCCCGAAGGCCGTGTGCTCGCGACGTCACACACGAGCTCGTACATCGACTGGATTCAGCTGCAGGCGCCGCGCGGCGGCCGCATGACCGTCGAGGTTTCTCTCGCCGCGAGTGGCCACTTCTTGTCGAAGACGTACCGGCTCTACGTCGTCGGCGCGGGCGAGAAGTTTTCCCAGACCGACCTCCGCGGCGCTCACCAGCTCGCTCTCTAGTGCTAAGCAGCGGGCATGCCCGAGCTGCCCGAAGTAGAGACCGTACGCCGTACGCTTGCGCCCGCCGTCGGCGCGAAGATCGTTGCGGTCTGGGACAGCGGCATGGGCCTGCACATGCGCCGCAAGCCGCCGCGCAAGCAGCTGCAGAAACTCGTCGGCGCGACGCTCACCGCGATGCGCCGGCACGGCAAGTACCTGCTGCTCGATACCGACACGCCGTACACGCTGCTGATCCATCTCGGCATGACGGGCCGCGTGCTCATCAGCGCGAAGTCAACGCCGCGCCCGAAGCACACGCACCTCGTGGTCTCCCTCGCGGGTCGGAGTGAATCCGCCCCGCTCCATGATCGGCTCGGTGATCGCGAGCTGCGCTTCATCGACGCGCGCCGGTTCGGGCAAATCGATATCGTCGAACGCGCACGCGAGCGCGAGCACGCTGGGCTCGGCATTCTCGGTCCCGATCCGCTCGTGCACGGCATCGATGTCGCTGCGTTCGCCGCCGCCGCGAAAAAGAAGAAGACGACACTCAAGGCATTCGTGCTCGATCAGTCGGTGCTCGCGGGTGTCGGCAACATCTACGCATCGGAAGCGCTGTGGAAAGCAAAGCTGCGCCCGACGACCCGCGCGCACAAGCTGACCGCGGAGGCTGCGAAGCGGCTCGCCGCAGCGATCGACGAGGTGCTGCATCACGCGCTCGACAACGGCGGGACCACGCTAGCCGACTTCGTCGCCGCCGACGGAGCGGAGGGCGACAACGCGGATTATCTGTGGGTCTACGGGCGTGCTGGTGAGAAGTGCTTGCGATGTAAGAAGTCGGTAATTCGTCGGGCCGTGCACCAAGGCCGGGCCACTTATTTCTGTCCAACGTGTCAGACCCCATAGCCGGTCTGATCTTTGGGCTTCGTGTTAGTGTGAGCCGAGTCCGGCGTTGTGAGTCGACAAGTCCCGGGCGCGAATGTTCAACGATACTGCCGACGAAGACCTCATGGTCATGTACCAGAAGGGCGAAGTTCGCGCCTTCGAGGTCTTGCTGTCGCGTCATCGCAAGCCCGTCTACAACTTCATCCTTCGCTTCGTCGG
>DATDCH010000333.1:0-11947 GCA_036524455.1 Kofleriaceae bacterium
GAAGACGAAGACACGCGCGACAGGTTCGCGCGCACGGCGACCGCTGCATCAGGACATGCCCAAGCGGCAGAGCGCAGCGCGCAAGACCGGCACCATCAAGGTCGCGCTGCTGCACGGCCCGAACCTCAACTTGCTCGGCACGCGCGCGCCCGACATCTACGGCACGACGACGCTCAACGACATCGAGGCTGAGATGATGGAGCGGGCAACCGTGCGCGGCGCGGAGCTGCGGTCTGCGCAGTCGAACTTCGAAGGCGAGCTCGTTGCGCTCATCCAGCTCGCGCGCAACTGGGCTGACGCGATCGTCATCAATCCAGGCGCGTACACGCATACGTCGATCGCGATCCGCGATGCGATCGAAGGGGTGGGGCTACCGACCGTCGAGGTCCACCTGTCGAACATCCACGCGCGTGAAGAATTTCGCGCCGTGTCGCTCACCGCAGCGCGTTGTATCGGGTTGATCAGCGGATTCGGGCCAAATAGCTACTACCTTGGACTGGACGCCGCCCTTTCACATGTGGAAGCTTCCAGGCGCTCTCATGGCGAAGCAGGGAAAAGGCAGAAGCGAACCAAACGGCGCGGTGGATGAACACGAGCTCGTGGCGATGGCTCGCGGCCTCGCCGAAATCGTGGCGATGCAGAATCTCAGCGAGCTGATCGTCGACACCAAGGAAACGACGATCACGGTGCGGCGTGGCGGCATGTCGATGGCGATGCCGATGCAGATGCAGATGCCAATGCAGATGCCGATGCAGATGCAGGCGGCCGCATCGCAGCCGCAGGCACTGTCGGCGTCGAGCACGTCGTCGGCATCCGCGGCACCTGCGGCGGTCGAGGACAAGGGCCACGTGGTGACGTCGCCGTTCGTCGGCACGTTCTATCGCAAGCCGAACCCGGACTCGCCGAACTACGTCGCGCTCAACGACAAGGTCGACAAGGGCCAAGTGCTCTGCATCGTCGAAGCGATGAAGCTGATGAACGAGATCGAATGCGACGTCGCGGGTACGGTGATCGGAATCCTCGTCGAGGACGGCGCACCGGTCGAGTACGGCCAGCCGCTGTTCAAGATCGCGGTGTGACGTGTTCAAGAAAGTCCTGATCGCCAACCGTGGTGAGATCGCGTTGCGCGTGATCCGCGCGTGTCGCGAGATGGGGCTGCGCTCGGTCGCGGTGCATTCGACGGCCGACACCGACGCCCTGCACGTCAAGTTCGCGGACGAGGCGGTGTGCATCGGCCCGCCGTCGTCGCGGCAGAGCTACTTGAACATCCCGATGATCATCTCGGCCGCCGAAGTCACCGGTGCGGATGCCGTGCACCCCGGCTACGGCTTCCTCTCGGAGAACGCCGAGTTCGCCGAGGTCTGCAAGAAGTGCAAGCTGACATGGATCGGTCCGCCGCCCGAGGCGATGCGCCTCATGGGCGACAAGATCCGCGCGCGCGCGGCGATGGCGGAAGCCGGCATACCGATGCTGCCGGGCACGTCGGGTCTCAACGACGAGATCTCGCTCTACGAGGCGGCCGAGCGGATCGGATTCCCGGTGATCTTGAAGGCGAGCGCCGGCGGCGGTGGCCGCGGCATGAAGATCGTCTTCGAGAAAGAGAAGCTTCTCGAGTCGTGGGCGATGGGCCGCACCGAGGCGAATGCAGCGTTCGGCAATCCCGAGATGTTCATGGAGCGGTACTGCCAGAAGCCGCGCCACATCGAGATCCAGGTCGTCGGCGACAAGCACGGCCACTACACGCACCTCGGCGAGCGCGAGTGCTCGATCCAACGCCGTCACCAGAAGGTGATCGAGGAAGCGCCGAGCGCGGCGCTCCCCGAAGAGACGCGGCAGAAGATCCAAGCGGCTGCGGTCAAGGCGATCGAAAAGATCGGCTACTACAACGTCGGCACGATGGAGTTCCTCCTCGATACCGACAACAGCTTCTACTTCATGGAGATGAACACCCGCCTGCAGGTCGAGCATCCGGTGACCGAGCTCGTGCACGGCGTCGACCTGGTCCGTGAACAGATCCGGATCGCGGCGGGCGAGCCGCTCTCGGACTCCGTCATGGGGCCTCCCGGCGGCGAGCCGCGCAAGCCGCGCGGTCACGCGATCGAGCTGCGCGTGAACGCGGAAGACCCGAACACGTTCGCGCCATGGCCCGGCAAGATCACGGCGTTGCACATGCCCGGAGGCCCTGGTGTGCGTGTAGATACGCACGTGTACGCGGGTTATGTGGTTCCGTCGAACTACGATTCGCTGCTCGCGAAGGTGATCGTCCACGACGTCGATCGTCCGGCGGCTCTCCGTCGAGCCCGACGCTGTCTCGACGAGATGGTTATCGAAGGACCACGTACGAACATCCCGTTCTTGCGGCGGCTTGTGAATCACCCTGACGTCATCCGCGGCGACTTCGACACGGGCTTCGTGGCGCGAATGCTCGCGGAGCGAGCGTCAGCCGCCTGACCGTTCTATTGGCGGTACAAACTGGTGATCCAGTGTGCGCAGTAGCGGCGGGGTAACGCCCGGGATTCCCTAGCCCTTTTCCTTGACCGCACCCGCGGCGGGGCCTTACCATTTCAAAGATGCGCGGGGCATACTGCCGTGTGCCAGACGTGACGCATTTCGCAAGGAGGCTGTAATCGACCGTGGCCTTCAATAAAGAAAAGGTCATGGATGCGGCCCGCAAGTTTGTCGATAAGGGGCAAATCGACAAAGCGGTGAAGGAGTACCTGCGGATCGTCCAGGAGGATCCGAAGGATGTCCGCGTGTGGCTCAAGATCGGCGACCTCTACGCGAAGAAGGGCGCCAAGCAGGACGCGACCGAGACCTATCTCAAAGTCGCGCGCTTCTATCACGAGCAGGGTTTCTTCCTGAAAGCGGTCGCGGTCTACAAGCAGATCCTCAAGCTCGATCCGCGCCTCGTCGACGTGATCTTGAAGCTCGCCGAGCTCTATCGCCAGCTCGGCCTGATGAGCGATGCGATGCAGCACTACGAATCGGTCGCTGCGCACTTCCATCGCGAAGGCAACACGAAGGAAGCGCTCGACACCGTCAAGAAGCTCGTCGATCTCGATCCTGAAAACATCGCGACGCGCATCAAGCTCGCCGAGCTCTACTCGAAGGAAAGCATCGTCGAGGAAGCGGTGATGCAGTTCAACATGGCGTGCGAGCAACTGCGTCGCCAAGGCCGGCAAGACGACTTCATCAAAGTCGCGGAGCGCTTGCTCTGGCACAAGCCCGACAATCATCAGCTCAACCGCGAGCTCGCCGGTCTCTACCTGCGTCGCAACGATCCGCGTCGCGCGCTCCAGAAGCTGCAGCAGTGCTTCAAGGCCGACCCACGCGACGCCGAGACACTCGGCCTGCTCGCGCTCGCGTTCCAAGCGCTCGACCAGAAGGCGAAGACGGTCTCCGTGCTCAAGGAGCTCGCACGCATTCACGTCGAGAATAAACAGCGCGACAAGGCAGGCGAGGTCTATCGCAAGATCATCGAGATCGTGCCGAACGATCCGGACGCGCTGCAGTACCTCGGTCCGCAAGCCGCCCCGCCACCACAACACGTGACGCCGCCGCCACTGCCACCACAGATTCCGGCGCCGCCGCGCAACACGCCGCCGCCACCGCCGCTGCGCGCGAACACGCCGATTCCCGCGGCCGTGCGCCAGGCGACGAACGCAGCGAAGTTCAGCCTGACCACCGACCTGCCGGCGCTCGACCTGCCCGTCTCGTCGAAGATGACCGGCGCGATGCCGCTCGTCGACGAGCAGAGCCTCTCCGGGGTCGACTTCGCGCTGCCCGAATACGACGACGCCGATTTCTCGGCGGACATGGAGCCGCCGCCGGATCCACGCCGCTCGTCGGCCGCGGGCGAGCGCCACGCCGAAGAAATCTCGAAGATCCTGGCCGAGACCGACGTCTACGTGAAGTACGGCCTGCATCAGAAGGCCGTCGATCACCTGCGCCGCGTATTCACGCTCGACGCCGATAACGTCGAAGCGCACGAGCGCCTCAAAGACATCTTCATCTCGCAGGGCCGCGAGCAAGAAGCCGAGGTCGAGCTGCTCAAGCTCGCCGAGCTGATCGCACCGAGCGATCCGGATCGCGCCGAGGCTTATCTGCAAGAGCTGCTCGCGATGAACGGCACGCATACCGGCGCGTTCGAGCTCGCACGTCGGTTCCAGTTGCGCGTCGCGCGCATGTCGAGCGTGTCGGCCGAGGTCGAGTACTCCGGTGGCGGCATCGCCGAAGTGGATCCCGAGCTCGACGATCTCGATCTCTCCGCTGCGCCACCGACTGCCATGGGCGTCGCGCGCGGCCATCGCGATTCCGCCGAAGAGTTCGATGCCGCCGCGATCGTCGGCCGCAACATGGCGCACGGCAGCCCGGCTCCGGGACGTCCACCGCGTCCACCGAACGGCTTCGACGACGGCAGCTTCGATGTCGAGCTCGACTCGCAGGTCGAGGCGATGAACGACTACGCGTCGCACCACGCGCACTCGACTCGCCAAGTTCCCGCCGACGATATGAACGCGCTCGCACAGCAGACCGGTTACGAGGACGACGACAGCGCCGTGCTCGTCGATCGCCCGCCACAGCCCGGCTGGGACGGCCAAGACTATCCGGCGACCCAGTACGAGGGCGCTCAGGCCTACGGTGCCTCGCTCGACGACGCGGTCGATTCGCAGCTCGACGACGAAGCGCTCGGCCAGGACATCGACCAAGGCGTCGCTGCCGAGCTCGGCACCGCGCGCGAACAACAAGTCGACGACGAAGACCTGCCGTTCGATCCGAACGACGCGCGCGAATTCGATCGCGGTGTGTCGAGCGCAAAGGGCGACACCGACGCGGTCTACGGCGGCGGTTACCAGCAGGCAGAGCAGCCCGCAACCACCGCTTCCTACCACGACGTCGCCGATCCGCTCTCGGTGTCGGGAAGCTACGACCCGTACACCGACGCGCAGCCGCAGCAGGGCTACGACGCGACCGTGATGGGCGGTCCGATCATGGACGACGGCGTCGATACACCGCCCGTCGGAGGCTCGCGTGCCGAGTCACTCGTCGAAGACGACCTCGAAGAGGTCAACTTCTACTCCGATCAAGGCATGTACGCCGAAGCGATCGACTCACTACGCGGCCTCTTCGATCGCTATCCAAACCATCCGCTGCTCACCGCAAAGCTCCGCGAGCTCGAATCGCTCGAAGCTGGCATCGAGCCACAGCTGCACACGCCGCCCGCAGGACAGCCGCGTGACGTCGACGTCGACGCTGGACACGAGCACACCGGCACCGACGCGCTCGATCTCGACGAGATCGAAGAAGTCTCGGCCGACGACATGCTCGAAGAAGTCGAGCCCGGAGCGGCCCCCGCGCGCGGCGGCGGCAAGCGCAAGCAGAGCGTGATGCTCGAAAAGCCCGTCGACGATAGCGACGCCGACACCCACTACGACCTCGGCCTCGCCTACAAGGAAATGGGTCTGCACGACGAGGCGATCAAGGCCTTCGAGAAGGTCCTGCGCGCGCCCGGTCGCGAAGTGCAGTGCCGCGTGATGATCGGCATGTGTCATCGCGAGATGAACAACCCGAGCGAAGCCATCCACGAGTTCAAGCAAGGCCTCCACGCCAACGCATCCGAACGCGAGCGCCTCAGCCTCTACTACGAGATCGGCATCACGTACGAATCGATGGGCGACCTCGGCGAGGCGCTCTACTACTACGAGGCCGTGCTCAAGCGCGACCCGAACTTCGCCGACTCCGCCCACCGCGCCGAAGTGATCCGCAAGCGCGGCACGCGTCCGAGCCAACCCGCCGACGACGATCTGTAGCCCGTGCGGATCGTCGAGCTCGACGCGAGCGACGCGTTGCTCGAGCGCTTCTATCGCGATGTCTACCTGCCGGAGTTCTCCTCTCAGCGCGAGCCGCTCGACGCCTGGCAGAGCGCTCTCCGCGGCGAGCAGCCCTATCGCATGTTCGTGCGCCTCGCCGTCGACGGCGACGCCATCCTCGGCGGCGTCACGTACGAGCTCTATCCGCGGAGCGGCTGCGGGTTCATCACGTACGTCGTCGTCGCGCCGAGTGCGCGGCGCGCCGGTCTCGGCAAGCAGCTCGTGCTCGACCCGGCGTATGCGTTGTCGGCACTCGGCGCGCGCTACGTGTTCGGCGAGATGCGCGATCCGCGGCGCGGTGGCTCGTGGGATCGCCTCGAGCGCTTCCAGCGCTGGGGCTGCCGCGTCGTCGACGTGCGCTACGTGCAACCGGTGCTCGGTCCGGGCCTCGAGCGCGACCGCGGTCTCGTGCTGATCGCGCATCCTCCGTACCTCGAGCCCGACGTCGACGGCGCAGCGCTGCGCGCGTTCATCGCCGAGCTGCACGAAGTCACCGAGCGGCGCGAGCCCGATGCCGAGCTGCGCGAGATCCTCGACGCGATCGGTGAGCGCGTGCCGCTCGTCGAGCTCGCGCGCTAGAACGCCGTGAAGCGCATGCCATCGACGAACGACGTGTTGTTGACCTTGATCGTGCGGTCGTGCAAAACCGTAACGTGGTAAGTCCTGTGGATGGGCACGCGCACCGAGAGTGACAGCTTCGGGCCGATCGAGGTCGACGACGATCACTATTGGGGCGCGCAGACGCAGCGCTCGCTCGAGCACTTCGCGATCGGTCAGGAGCGGATGCCGATCGAGATCGTGTATGCGCTCGCGACGATCAAGAAGGCAGCGGCGGCCGTCAACCGCGACCTCGGCCTGCTCGCGCCCGAGCTCGCGACCCTGATCGAGCAAGCCGTCGACGAGATCGTCGAGGGTGAGCTCGACGACGAGTTTCCGCTCTCGGTGTGGCAGACGGGCAGCGGTACGCAGACGAACATGAACGTCAATGAGGTGATCGCGGCGCGTGCGAACGAGCTCTCGGGCGGCAAGCGCGGCGGCAAGTCGCCGGTGCATCCGAACGATCATGTCAACATGTCGCAGTCGTCGAACGACGCGTTTCCGACGGCGATGCACCTCGCCGCGGTCGCCACCGTCGAGGAGATGTTGCTACCGGCCGTGCAGCAGCTGCGCGGTACGCTCGACGTCAAAGCGCACGCGTTCACCGACATCATCAAGATCGGCCGCACGCATCTGCAAGACGCCACGCCGCTGACGCTCGGCCAGGAGATGTCGGGGTGGGTCGCGCAACTCGATTTCGGGCTCACCGCGATCCGCGGGGCGTTGCCCCCGGTTCACGAGCTCGCGCTCGGCGGGACGGCTGTCGGCACGGGGCTCAACACGCACCCCGAATATGCGAAGCGCGTCGCGCAACAGATCGCGATGATCACCGGGCGTCCGTTCGTCAGCGCACCGAACAAGTTCCAAGCGCTCGCATCGCACGATGCGCTGGTCAATCTGCATGGCGCGGTGAAGACGCTCGCGTGCAGCTTGATCAAGATCGCGAACGACATCCGCTGGCTCGCGAGCGGGCCGCGCTCGGGCATCGGCGAGCTGACGATTCCGGAGAACGAGCCGGGTAGCTCGATCATGCCGGGCAAGGTCAATCCGACGCAGTGCGAGGCGATGACGATGGTGTGCGCGCAGGTGATTGCGAATGATGTCGCGATCAGCATCGGCGGTGCGAGCGGCAACTTCGAGCTCAACGTATTCAAGCCGCTGATCGCGCACGCGATGCTGCAGTCGGTTCGCTTGCTCGCCGACGCCTGCGAGTCTTTCGACGAGCACCTCGCGCGCGGCATCGAGCCCAACCGCGACGAGATCGCGCGCAAGGTCGCCAACAGCTTGATGCTCGTGACTGCACTCGCGCCTCACATCGGCTACGACAACGCCGCGAAGGTCGCGAAGCGGGCGCACGCCGACGGCACCACGCTGCGCGAAGCGGCGCTCGCGCTCGGGCTCGTCAGCGCCGAGGACTTTGATCTCTGGGTCAAGCCGGCTTCGATGATTGGACCGGCGTCTCGAGAGTAGGCGGTCGCTTGCGCGGCTCGCCGATCTTGATCGACAGGTTGCTCGCGGTCACGCGATGCACGACGACGGTCACCGACATCGGGCGAAACCCGTCGAACACGACTTCGAGCTGATCGACGCCGTCGAAGTGGAGCCGATCCGCCGACAGCACGGCGGGGCCTAACTTGAGATCTTTGATCGTGGTGTCGACGCTGCCGATCGCGCCTTTGAGCGCACCGGCACCGTGATCGCGGATCGCACCCGATGCCTTGAGATCGACCATACCGGGCTGGTCCTCGCCGCCAAACATGATCGTGCCGCCGCCGACGTCGAAGTGACGCGGCGCGAGCAGCGATAGCGCGACCTCGATCTTGTCGAGCGTGAGCGCCTTCAGCACGCCGCGCTTGCGCCCGATTTCCGACTCGGTTGGCGGCTTGTTGCTGCTCGGCAACCGGAAGTCGGCGAGCGAGCGCACTGGCACCCGACCGAACGAGGCGAGCGTGGCCGCATCGTTGTCGAGCGCCCACGTGATCAGATCGTGACCGGAGCCGAAGATCGGCACCTTCCATTGCACCTTGAGCCGCTGATCCTCGTACTTGAGATCGAGGAACGTGCCCTCGAGCCAGTCGAGGCTGTCCTCGAGTGCACGGTAGTCGAGGCTGCCTTCCTGGATCGGGATGCGCAGCTGCTGATCGAGTGTGCGTACGCCGAGCACCGGGAGATCGAGCTGCACCTTGAGCGTCGTGTAGATGCGGCCCGATAGGCTATCGAGGAAGCGCAGCTTCTCCTGGCGCTCGATCGGCGTACTCGGTTGCGGGGCAGGCACCGGGTGCGCCTTCGCGCGACCGAACGGTCCTTTGAGCGTCATCCGCAATTCGGAGAACGTGACCTGTGGCGCGAGCAGCTCGATGTTCGCATCGGCGGCACGCACGAGCCGCAACCCGTGCGGGAGCTCGGCGCGCTCGACCTGGATGTCGAACGTGCCGGCGTCGTTCTTCAGCCACGCGCTGCCGACCGATGCGGACTCGGCCTGCCAGCGTAGGGTGTCGAGGCGTCCCTCGAGCGACTCGAAGTTGCAGTCGTCGGCGCCGTAGGTTGTCAGGCCGGCGCGGCCCTCGATCTTGTGCGTCTGTGCGTGGGGGAACAGCAGGCGTCGCCCCTGCCCATCGCCCGAATAGCCAAAGCGTTGAACTTGAATGTCGGCGTCGACCTTCGCCATACAGCGTCGGCACTCTATCGCGACTTAGCCGTACTCCCGACCCCTGGGCCGATCCAATCGCACAGCTCGGTCGTAGAGCCCACACAACAACCAGGGGAGGGCCACATGGCCAAACGAGTCCTGGTGACATCGCTGGCAGCGCCGCTCGCGCTGACGGGATGCTCATCGTCTGACGATCTGCCGACTGAACCGCCGAAGAGTGTCGAAAAAATCGCGTCGGAAGGCTTCACGTCGCCGACCGACGCAGTCGCGAGCCTCGATGGCCGCGAGTTCTATTTCGCAGCGTACGACCTGGAGAAGCAGCCTGCGGTATTCCGCACGGCAGCGAGCGCCGGCGCCACAGCCGAGAAACTCGCGGCTGGCGAGCCGCTCGAATCGCCGCTTGGCCTCGTGCTGGCGTGCGACGGCAAGACGCTCTACGTCGCCGACATCGGCGGCGAGGCGGGTGCCGTGTTGTCGGTCGCGACCGCGGGGGGCGCGATCGCTGACCTGGCCGTCACCGGCATCGTGCGCCCGGGTGGGCTCGCGATGGGACCCGACTGCGAGACGCTGTTCGCGACGGGCCGCACCGACGAAGGGCTGCCCGCACTGTTCAAGATCTCGACGATGGGCGGCGCTGCAACGCCGGTGTGGATGGGCGAGCCGCTCATGTCGCCGACCGGGCTGCATGTCGATGCCGATGGCATTGCGTGGGTCATGGATCACCGCGCGGCCGGCGCGCACGGCGAAGGCGTGCTGTTCGCGATCCCGCAAGACGGCAGCGCCGCGAACGAAGTCATTAGTGATCTGCGCATGGGCACGTTCGGTGGTGTTTCGCTGACGGCCGGCGGCGGCGTCGCGGTGATGCCGACGCTCGATGCAGAAGGTCGCGGACAACTTACCTCCGTCGAAATCGCGAGCGGCGAAATGAAGCAGCTCGCGACGCCGGAGCTCATCGATCCATCTGGTCTGCGCACCGCACGTCAAGCCGGCGTGTTCGCAGTCGTCGATTCCGAGGGTGGCGCGATCTACCGCGCCGAATGAAAGGGAAAGCCATGAAGAAGAAACTGCTAGGACTCGCCGGCATGACAATCGCGGCCGGCGCGATTACCGCAACTGCTTCCAGTCACCGTGAAGCGCCGATGATCGGCGAAGACCAATTCGCGGATAACACCGACGTCTACGCGTTCATCAGCCCGGGCGATTCGAACAAGCTCACGCTGGTCGCGAACTACGTGCCGCTGCTGCTACCGCAGTCGGGACCGAACTTCTATCGCTTCGCCGAGGACGCGCACTACGACATCAACATCGACAACGACGGCGACGCGGTCCCCGACTGGACGTATCGCTACCAGTTCGAGACCGCGGTGAAGAACGGCAACACGTTCCTCTACAACGTCGGTCCGGTGATGTCGATCGACAGCCAGAACCTCAACGTCACGCAGACGTACTCGCTGTGGAAGATCAACCGCAAGAACGGCGACCGCCAGCGCATCATGAGCGGTGCGCCGGTCGCGCCGTGGAACGTCGGCAAGCGTTCGTTCCCAAACTACGAGCCGGTCGCGCTGCAAGCGATCCGCGAAGCGAACGGGACCAAGTCGTTTGCCGGTCCGCGCGACGAACCGTTCTTCGTCGACCTCCACGTGTTCGACTTGCTCGGCGTCGGTGGCGCGCCGACCACCGACGGCGTCAACGTGATGTCACTCGTGCTCGAAGTACCGATCACCGAAATCGCGAAGGGCGGCACGCGGCCGACCATCACGACCGACAAGACGAGCGTCGTCGGTATCTACGCGAGCGCGTCGCGGCCGCAGATCCGCATCCTGCGCAAGAGTCGCGATGCGGATGATTACGGCAAGATGATCCAGGTCTCGCGCCTCGGCTGGCCGCTCGTCAATGAAGTGATCGTGCCACTCAAGGACAAGGACAAGTACAACCGCAGCGAGCCCAAAGACGATGTCGCGAACTTCGGTGCGTACATCCTCGATCCCGAAGTGCCGAAGCTGCTCAACCTCGTGCTCGGCGCCGGTTGTCCGGAGACGCCATCGGGTGGTCGCCTCGACATCGTCGGGCTGCTGTCGCCGAACGGCACGAAGGCGGCTGACTTGCTGCGCATCAACATCGCGCAAGGCCAGACGAACGCGCACGCGCAGTTTCCGAACGGCCGCGCGCTCACCGACGACGTGACCGACACGCTGCTCACCGTTGCGTGCAACAACAACAGTGCGATCGGCGATGGCGTCAACGCGAACGACAAGGCGTTCACGACGACGTTCCCGTACCTTGCCTCGCCGCACTCCGGTAACCCGTAGCAGGAGCCGCAGATGACGATCCGCACGCTAACGCTCGTCCTTCTCCTCGCAGCCTGTGGCCGCGACGATTCGCGCAAGGTGATCGAGCGCGATGTCGCGGCGCGCCCCGACCTCTCGCACGCGACGCAAGCTGACCTCGCCGGCGAGCTCGACCAAGCCGAGCGGCGCGGCACGTGGCGGGAAGTGCGCAAGCGGTGGGAGGGGCAGCGGCTGCGCTGGACGGTGACGCGTCACCCCTCGCTGTGTCGATCGTCGTCGGCGTGTAACGTCGCTGCGTTTCCGGTGCAGCAACCGGCGCAGCACGGCTGGTTGCCGGCGCTGTCGTTCGCGCCCGGTCAGTTCGAACAGCTCGAGGCCGCGTGTGGCGACGCGGCGTGCGAGGTCGAGATCGAGGGCACGCTGCGCCGGCTCGAGCTTTCCGGCGAGCTGCCGACGTCGCTGCACTTTGGCGACGTGCGTGTGCGGGCTGCGCGCAAGACCTAGTCGAACACGACGGTCTTGCCCGAGTAGACGAGGATGCG
>DATDCH010000334.1:0-11771 GCA_036524455.1 Kofleriaceae bacterium
CCAAGCACTCGCAGCAACAGATGATCGATCGCACGGAGCGAAGACTTAAAGAAGCGACTCGCCTGCGCCGGCGCAAGGTGCAGGCGATCGCACGCCGGCGTAGGTAACGTCACGGTTGCGCGACGTCCGGGCGACGGACACGTCACCAGCGATCGCTACGCTCGCGGCATGCGTAGTGGGGTCATCGATCTAGGATCGAACACGTTCCATGCCGTGGTCGCGAAGGTCGATGCCGGCGAGGTCAAGTCGATCTTGCTCGACGACAAGATCGCGGTGCGGCTCGGCGAGCACGCGTTCGCCAGGCGGAGGATCTGCGACGACGCGTATGCGCGCGGTTTCACGGCGCTCGGCGAGCTCATCGAGCGCGTGCGCGCCAAGGACTGTGACTCGATCGCGATCGTCGCGACCGGCGTGTTCCGCGAGGCGAGCAACGGTCGCAGGTTCCTCGCCGAAGCCCGCGGCACCTACGACGTCGACATCGAGCTGCTCGACGGTCACGAGGAAGCGCGCCTGACCTGGCTCGGCGTCGCGAGCGAGCTCGCGCTCGAGGGCCGCCGACTCGCCGTCGTCGATCTCGGCGGTGGCTCGCTCGAGTGCGCGCTGGGTACAAAGTTCGTCGAGAGCGCGCATAGCCTGCCGCTCGGCATGCTGCGCCTGCGCGGCCTGCTCGTACACGATACGCGGGCGATCGTCAAAAACGCCGCTCGTCACGTGATCGGCGAGCTCGTCGCGTTTGCGCCGGAAACGCTCGCGCTGTCGTCAGGCACCGCGCGCGTGTTGCTCCGGCTCGCCCGTTCGATCGGCCGCATTCCGGCTGTCGCGCGTCACATGCCTGCGCGCACGCTCACCGAGCTAGCGACGATGCTGACCACGCTGTGTACGTCCGCACTCGCGGAGCTCGGCGTGCCGCAGGAGCGCCGCGATACGATCGCGACCGGCGCGCTCGTGCTCGACACCATCGTGCAAGCGGTTGGTGTTCGTCAGGTCTACATCGCACGAGCTGCGCTCAGAGAAGGCCTGTTGGCTTCTGTGACAAATTCGCTAGAAACCTCGTTCCCAACACAATGCGCGAGGTAATCCGGACCGAGACATATAAGGTCGCCCGTCATGGCGACTTCGCTTCTAGATGATGGCGTCGAGCTACGCCGCTCGATGTTTCTCGAGTTTCGCACCGCGGCAGAAGACGTTCGGCAGGCCGCGGCGGATGCCGACACGAGCCTGGGCCGCGCAGTTCACGACTATCGCAAAGCACTGCGCCGTGGCCGCGCGTTGCTCCGCATGATCGCGGGCGAGTTACCCAAAGCGGATCGCCGCGACGTCTACCGTGCGCTCACCGACGCACGCCGCTCGCTCGGCCCTGCGCGCGATCACGCAGTCGCAAACGACGTGCTCGGCCAGCTCCAAGGCGACGAAGAACGCGTGCTCGCCAAGACCGTGCTCGATCGCGCCGCGGCGTCGTCGATGGCGTCGAGCGAGATCAAGCAACTGCTCTCCGAAGGTGCCGCGCGCACCGCCGCGCAGGTCGAGCTGCTCGACGCGGCGCTGCCGCCTCGCCTCGAATGGCGCAGCCTCCTCGACGGAGTACGCGCCACGTATGCCGAAGCCCGCAAGGCGCGTCGCGACGCGAAGGACTCGCGCCGCGCGTTCCACACGTGGCGCCGGCGCAGCAAGGAGCTCGCGATCCAGCTCGAGATCCTCGCGCGCACGACCGCGCCGCAGCTCGACGAGCTTCGCAAGCAAGTCGCCGACGCCAACGACCAGCTCGGCGAGACCGTCGATCTACTGATGGCGCGCGACTTCGTACGCGCACATGCAGCGGAGATCGACGAGGATGGTGTCGATCTCCTCGAGAGTGCGCTGGAGCACGACCTCGATGACAAGATTCGCGACGGTCGTCGTGCGGGACGTGATGCTTTCCGTCGCAAATCACGGGTGTTTGCGCGCAAGCTGGCAAAGGCCGTCAAACGCGATGTCACGCCTGTCGCTGCGCCGCCACTGATCCGCAGCGAAGAGTTTGCGATGACGTAGCCGCGGATCCGGAGCAATCTCTCCGAATCGCCACGCGCACGCCTCATGGTGAGCTCAGAGGAGGTCATCATGAGCCATTACACGATCCGCCCGCTCACGTCTGACGACTTTGCTGCGCTGGCGACACTGGAGACCAGCGTGTTCGGCGCGATGGGCGAAGCCGTTCTGTGTCCTCACTACCTTCGCCTGTGCACGGAGCTATTTCGCGAATCGTGCTTCATCGCGTACGACGGCGACCGTCCCGTCGGCTACTTACTGTCGTTCGTAACGGGTCGCGAAGCGTGCTGCACGACGCTCGCAGTGATCCCCGAGTATCAGCGCAAGCGCGTCACCGTCGAGCTGATCGGCGCGTTCGTCCGCTTCATCATCGACCGCGTCGACCTGTGCTGGTTCACGGTCAAGGAAGACAACGCGCCCGCGCGTGCCGTGCACAAGATGCTCGGCGCCGTCGAGGTCGACCGCCGCCGCGACTACTACGGCCCCGGCGACGAGCGGATCGTGTCGAAGATCGATCGCGCGACGTTCGAGCGGATGCGTGCGAAGTACGAGCGGCTCGGCTTCGTGCCGCCGCGTACGGTTGCGGAGGCCGCGTGATAGCGCGCCTTGCCGGTGTGGCGTTCGATGCGAGGTTCGCGACCCGCACGCGGGATCTGCGCAAGCGGGCGCTCGCGGCGCAGTGGATCGCGGCGAACGTGCTCGGCGTGTCGCACGTGCGCGCTCGGCTGGACGGCGATGCACCACAGCGCGCGTGTGTCGTGTCGATCCACGCGACCAGCTTGCGCGCGATCCTCGCGACGATCGCCTCGGTGCCCGTGCTCGTGCATCCGGCCACGCTGCCGATGCGCTGGCGCGCGGTGCTACGCGCGTTCGGTGTGCCAGTGCTCGACGAGCCGATCGAATCGGCGCTCGCGCAAGGTGCATCCGTTGCCCTGTTAGCTGCATGAAACAACTCGCCTCCGCCTTGCCAGAGCTCGTCGCGATCGAAGAGCTCGCGGTGGCGGCCACGCGTTGGGGTGCGGTCGACGTGCTCACGAACGTCGAAGGCTTTCCGATCCACGCAGTCCGGTTCGGTACCGCGGATCGAAGTCGGCCGACGCTGCTCGTCACCGGCGGCGTGCACGGTCTCGAGCGGATCGGCACGCACGTCGCGATCGCGTTTCTGACGAGCCTCGTCGCGCGGCTGCGTTGGGACGAGCTGCTGCACGAAGCGCTGACCCGTGCGCGCATCCTGATCGTGCCATTGGTCAACCCGATCGGCATGGCGCTCGGCCAGCGCGCGAACGGCTGGGGTGTCGACCTGATGCGCAACGCGCCCGATCCGGCGGAGCTCGCCACGCCGCTGATCGGCGGCCATCGGATCTCGCGCAGGCTCCCCTGGTACATGGGCCATCGCGAGCTCGGCATGGAGATGGAGTCGGCCACGCTCGTGCGGTTCGTCGAGCAGGAGCTGTTCGGATGCCCGCTGTCGATCGTGCTCGATCTGCACTCGGGGTTCGGCCTGGTCGATCGGCTCTGGTATCCGTACGCGCGCACGCGCGAGCCGCCACCTGACTTCGCGCGCATCGAAGCGCTGTCGCAGCTGCTCGACGCGACGCTGCCTAACCACGTGTACAAGATGGAGCAGACCGCGCGCGTCTACACGATTCGAGGCGATCTCTGGGACTACCTCTACGACCGACGGAGATCGGCGGGTGATGGCCTTTTGTTGCCACTCACGCTGGAGATGGGATCGTGGAGTTGGGTGCGCAAGAATCCGTTGCAGGGTCTGTCGACGCTCGGCCGGTTCAATCCGATCAAGCCGCATCGCCATCGCCGCACGCTGCGCCGCCACCTGCCGCTGCTCGACTTCCTGCTGCACGCAGTGATCTCGCACCAAGCGTGGCTGCGATGAGCCGGCTGCGAGCACCCGCGTCGTTGCTCGCACTCACCGCTTCGTATGTCGCACGGCGGCCGCGCGCCGCGTTTCCAGCCGCGCAGATCGCGTGGCGCGTCGGTACGCAGGTGCGCAAGGCGCCGATCCTGCGCGTCGACCGCCGGCTGCTCGCAGAGCCCGCCGAGCTCGTACCGGTGGTCAGCCTGATCTCCGACACGCACCTGGTCGCCGCCGGCCGCACGCCGTGCGAGCTCGAGCAAGACCCCGAGCAGTGGCCGCATCCGATCGCACCGACGCGCGATCACCTCGTCGACGGCGTGCGCCGGCTCCTCGAGCACGTCGCCGACCATTCGCCGCGCACCGTGGTCTGGTGCGGCGACGAGGTCGACTCCGGCGACCCGGTCGAGTGGCGGCAGTGGCGCATCGCGGTCGCCGCGGTCCCCGATCTCGCCCACCGCGTGGTGCCCGGCAACCACGACATCTGCTTCAACCGGCCGTTCGACGAGGACTACGACCTCGCGCGCCGCGCCCTACGCGAGGCAGCATTCCAACGCAACGCCGGCTCGCTCGCCGAGTTTCCGCTCGTCGACACGATCATCGGCGACGCCGGTCCGATCACGATCATCCTGCTCGACTCGTGCCGCCACCGCTCGACGCACGTGCTGTCGAACGCGATCGGTTACTTCGGCGCCGACCAGCTCGCGTCGCTCGCGCGCACGCTCGATCGCACGAGCGGTCCGGTGCTGTGCATCGCGCATCACCACGTCTGGCGCGACGAGACATTCATGAAACCCGACGAGTGGTACAACACCGCCGTCGACGCCGACGTGCTCGCGGGGATCCTGCAGCACTACCGCCGTCGCGCCGCCGAGAACCACGTGATGGTCTGCCACGGCCATCGCCACGTGTTGACGGCCGGGTGGATCGGCGATCCCAAGGCGCCGATCGCGATCGTCGGCCTGCCGTCGAGCACGCTCGGCGACAAGGCCGGAACGGGCCGGCTCGATGGCATCTTGCGCTACGGCGTCGCGGGCCTGCGCCCGGATGGCTCGTGGGCGGTCGCGCTCCACGAGGTCGGCGAGCTCATTCCCAGCCGTGTTCCTGATCGCGATCCGGTCCCGCCGAGATGATCTGATCGACGACCGAGTCGCCGCGAAACGCCTCGACGACGCCGTCGCGCGCGTGCCACGCGAGTGCGCCGAGCACTGCGCTCGCGAAGTAGCGATCCGCGAGCATCGGCATCGTCGCGTCGATGAACAGCGTCGACCCGCGCCTGCGGAACCCCGCGAACAGCCTGCTCTCGACGTCGGTAAACTCGTCGTCGTCGAGATACTCGCGCGCCGCTGCGAGCGCACGATCCAGGGAGTCACTGCTCTCGTAGTGATAACAGCCGCGAAAGGTGTGCATGACTTTGGTCTACGCGCGGGCTGCGACCATGACGTCGCGCTCGGGTGACTTCTTCATTCCGAGGCGAGGCGAAACCCGACACCGCGCACGGTCTCGAGCGCATCGGGCCGCGGCAACTTGCGGCGCAGCCGCAGGATCACGTTATCGACCGCGCGCTCGGTCGTCTCGAGATCTCCCCCACCCCACGCGACGTCGAGCAGCTCGACACGCGACAGCGGACGACCGCGCGCCTTCATCAGCTCGCGCATGACCGCGAGCTCGATCGCGGTGAGCGTGATCGCCACCGAGTCCATCCACAACACGTGCTCGCGCAGCTCGAGCGTGAACGGCCCGTAGCGCAGGCGATCGGTCGCGACCGGCGTGCGCAGCCGGCGCTGTACGGCGCGCACGCGTGCGACCAGCTCGCGCGCGCTCGGCCGGCCGCTGATCGCATCGTCGAAGCCCGCGGCGAGCAGCGCTTCGCGCTCGTGACCGCCGCCATCCTCGACGACGCCGATCAAACCCGGTGTGTGCGTGCCGCTCGCCGCCCACTTGACGATCGGATCGGCAAACGCGATCGCGAGCGACGCGTCGAGCAAGAACAGATAGACGATCGGGCGTGGTGGCTCGCGCAGGACGTCCGCGGTCGTGACCTCGACGCGCAGCGCCTCGCGGGTCATCGCATCCGACAGGGTTTGCGCCAGCGGAGACACCAGCGCGGCGACGAGTGCGACATGCAGCTGCGAGTCCGCGGGTAATTCGGGGGCCATCTGCTGGGTCACCACGGATTTACGCTACGCGGCTTGCGTGACCACCCCGCGTCAACTCCGCAACCTGTTCGTGACACGACTGTCACCGACGGAGTCACCGAGAATTGACCGTGCCGTCACGTAGGATCGCGAGATCCGGCACTTCGCTCCCCTAGGCTGTCCGCAAGGAGGTAGCGATGATCGGATTCGAGCTGTTCCGAGCGACGCACCACGTCGGGCGCGGCCTGTTCAACGCGCTTGCGGAGCTGGGCTCCGCACGCACTACGCAACCGCGCGATCCCCTCGAGGCCGTGCATCGGCTCGCCGGTGCGGTCGGCACGATCGGCCGTGCGCACGAGCTCGCCGTCACGACGCGCGGCGAAATCCCGCGAGGGCGCGCACTGATCGTGGCAAATCACGTCAGTTACCTCGACCCGATCGCGATCTTGCCGCATTGCCCGGCCGCGCCGCTCGCGAAGGCCGAAGTGCTCGAGTGGCCAATCGTCGGTTCGATCGGCGAAGCGCTCGGCGTGATTTTCGTAGCGCGCCGCGATCGCATGGCGCGTGCACGCTCGCTGCGCCGCATCCACGACTTGCTCGCCGCCGGCGTGCCGGTCCTCAACTTTCCCGAAGGCACCACCACGCGCGGCGACAAGGTTGGTCCGTTCTGGCGCGGCACGTTCGGCGTCGCGCAGCGGCTCGGCGTGCCGGTGATCCCCGTTGCGATTCACTATCGCGATCCCGAGATGGCGTGGTGCGGCGGCGCTGCGTTCTTGCCGCACTACATCAAGGTCGCGAGCCGCCCGAAGATCGAAATCACGCTGTCGTTTTGCCCTGCCCTGCCGGTCCGCACCGGTGAGTCGCCTGAAGACATGGCCGCGCGTGCACGCAACGTGATCGCGCGCGCACTCGACGAAATGAGGTCACCCGATGCAGGAATCCGCAGTCAGCTATCTCCGTCACGGTCAAACCCCGTTTTTCCGACTGCCCGCGTCGCTTGACGTCGCGAACGCGCACGTCGCGTTGCTCGGCGTCCCGCACGACGGTGGCACCACGTATCAGCCCGGCGCGCGCCTCGCGCCGTATCACGTGCGTCGCGTATCGGCGCTGATCCAGAACCACAACCCCGTGCACGACGTCGACGTGTTCACGCGGCTGCGCTGCATCGACGCGGGCAACATCGTGTTCCCGCCGTTCGACCGCGCCGCGATGCGCTCGGCGATCGAAGCCGAAGTTCGCCAGCTCGTCGCCGGCGAAGTCACGCCATTCGTCGTGGGCGGCGATCACTCGATCACGCTGCCGGTGCTGCGTGCACTGACGAAGCGCATCGGTCCGGTCGCCGTGCTGCACTTCGACGCGCACCTCGATCTCAGCGGCCCCGAAATCTGGAGCGACGAGTTCCATCACGGCACGCCGATGCGCCACGCGATCGACGAAGGCCTCGTGCAGAAGGGCCAGCTCTACCAGATCGGCGTGCGTGGCCCGCGCGCGACCGCCGGTGACGACGCACTCGCGCGCAGCCAAGACCACGTGCTGATGACGGCCGACGACATCGGCTATCACGGCGTGCGTCGCATTTGTTCCGAGCTCCGGGAGCGTATCGGTACGCGTCCCGTGTACATCACGTTCGATGTCGACGCCGTCGACCCTGCGTTCGCACCCGGCACCGGTACTCCGGTGCCCGGCGGGCTGACCGCGCGAGAAGCCTTGGGGCTATTGCGCGGGCTCGCCGGAATCGACGTGCGCGGGGGAGACGTCGTCGAAGTGTGCCCGGCGCTCGATCACGCAGACATCACGTCGCACCTGGCGGCGCATCTCTTGTGGGAGATGCTGTCGCTGCTTGCGATCAAGCAGGGCTAGCGACCAATGCCTTACCGCGCACCCTGCCGCGTTCCTGAGCTCAAGTGCTCCGGAACCCATCCGTACTGACTGTTTCTCGTCTACTGCAATCGCGCTTTCTCGAAGCCTTGTGCACCCTGCGGGACGCGCGGGCGCGCTTTGCGCTGTCGAGAGCGCGCGACGCAACGAGAGGTCGCAAAGCCTCCCGGGCGAGTCTCGTGGATCGACGACGCGTGACGCGCGGCGAGATAGCGGGCGTTCTGCGGTAACGATCAGCGACCCGCGGGTTTGAGTCGGGGCTCCGAGGATCTAGCGAGTGCCGACGTAGAGGACGCACGGCCGCGCGCAGCAGCTCGGCTAACTGCAGCAAGCGCAACCGTGACCAATCTCCGACGAAGAGCCGCAGAAGCGGTACCACACGATCCGTCCACCGCAATGGTAAGTGGCACGTGCGACCATCCGGCAGCTCTGCCCAGACATGAGCCGGAGAGCGCATTCCCAGCACGAGTGCGACCTGTTCGAACCACGGATGCACGGTTAGCGTGATCCGGACGGTCTGACCCGTCGTCTTTACCCGATGTGACTTAGTGTGTTGGGACCTAGGGATGGCGTCAACACGGGCTGCTCGCGATCGATGAAGTGCCTGCGGCGGGTCTCAAGGCAGCGTAAGGCACGCTCGCGATCGCCGAAGCGCCGGCGGCGGTCTCGAGGCAGCGTAGATCGCGAACCAGGAATCGATCTCGAGACCTGCCCGGGAGGATCGTAGTCGCAGACCGCCCGCGTTCTCGCCGCGCCTCACGCCACGTCGATCCACGAGGCCCGACCGGGAGGCTTCGTGACCAGCCGTTGCGTTGCGCGTTCGTCGCGCGCGCCCGCGCGCCCCGCAGACCGCACACGGCTTCGAGAAAGCGCCACCCCTCGCCACCAGCGCGTCGAGCGGCGACACATCCCCGCCGGTAGCCCGGAGGCTCGAACGCGTGCGGACCAGCCGCCGCCGCCCAGTACGTGCAACGCGGAAGCTGTCGCTAGGCGAATGCCGTGTTCGTACGGGTCGGCTGCCACCTGAGTGGCCTTGAGGCTACGTCGCTACGGCGCTAGCTCGTCGACGAGCACGAACGTCGCGCTGCGCGGCCCGACGAGGTGCTCGCCGATCGGCACGGCCAGCGCTTCGTAGCTGCCGTCGCGCGCCATGCGGTGAATGCCGCGCTCGTCGATCACGTAGAACCGGCCGTCGGGACCGAGCTCGATGCTGATCGGATGCACGAGCCCCGTCGCGAGCACGTGCGGCTGGTCATTGGCGTCCCAGCGCTGCAGCGTGCCGCGCTCGTAGTCGGTGACGAAGAGATCGTCATCGATCGCGACAATGCCGGTCGCGTTCGCGATCTGATCGAGCGTGCCGAAGTGGTGCACCATCGCGCCCGAGGTAACGTCCCAGGCTTGCAGCGCGGTGCCGAGCACCACGTCGTACTCGGTCGCGACGTAGAGCAGACCGCCGCGGCCGAACGTGAAGTCGTGGGCGCCGCGCATGTCGGGATAACCGACGTCGTGCACCATCGCGCCGCTCGGATCGATGACGATCGCGTTGTGCGTGTCGTGGCCGAGCACGACGAGCTCGGGGCCGTCGAAGATCAGCTCCACCGGCTCCTCGAGCACCTCGGTGTCCTTGTAGAAGCTGCCGACCACCGTGTTCGCGTGGGGATCGACGCGCAGGATCTCGCTCCCGCCAAAGCCCGCGACATAGAGCATGCGGTCGGCGCCGAGCCGCACGCTGGATGGCCGGTCCACCGAAGCCACGTCAGCGAGCCACTCGCCCGTCGCGCCATCGAAGCTAACGATGCGATCGGCCGTGCGATCGGCGACGAACATCACGCTCGCCGGAGCCGTGGTCGTCGGTGGCGATTCCGTCTCAGCACACGCTGCGAGCACCGCAAATGAAACAAGCGTACGCCGAGTCACTTCACTCAGCGTACGCTGCTGTCACCTACGTGGCTAGCTCGTCACCGCGTTGCGACGAACTTGTCACATTGGGTCTTCGCTCAGCTGGGGAACCGGGTCCAGCCCACAGTCCAGTCACTCGTACCCACAGCGCCGCAGAACGTGGCGCTCGTGTCGAAGCCGGCGGGCGGGGTCGCGCAGCCGGTGAGCACCGGCGACGCCGCAGCGGGCTTCCAGTTCGGCGCCGTGACGTTCTTCGGGTCGGTGAGCATCGGCTCGGTGTTCATGCGGTTCGTCGCGTCGCCGCCGAACAAGGTCGCTTCGTCGAGGCAAGTCGTCGCGGTCGGGCAGTCGTTCTGGTTGCCGCTCGTGCCGACGTCGAAGTTTGTCGGCCACACGGCCGCCGCATTCGTGCCCTTCACGAAGTAGGTGTTCTTGATCGCCAGCGCGTTCGCGTTGACCTGGTTGACCGAGGACGTGCCATCGACGTCGACGGCGAACTTCGTGAAGTACGCGATGATCGAGTTGTTGATCTTGCCTGCGGTGCCGCGGCGCAGGTGCAAGCCACCTTGCGGGTCGGTGGCCGCGCCGTCGGCGCCGATCATCGTCATGTTCCAGATCTCGGGCGCGCTGCGCGGCAGCAGCTCGTTGTCGTTGTTGTTGTTGTCGGCTTCGATGCCCTTGTCACCGCGGCCCAGCTTCTGCTGGACGATGACGAACTGCGCCTTGCCGTTCCAGCCGCGATCCCAATCGAGCGCGTCGTCGTCGGGCTGCGTGACGATGATGTGGCTGATGTTGACGGTGCCGCCGAACAGCTCGACGCCGTCGTCGAGGCCGAGGTGGACCTGCACGTAGTCGACGAGCGACGACGTGCCGCAACCGCCGAGCGTGAGGCCGTTGAGCTCGTTGTCGACCGCGAGCGCGAAGCCCGCGTACTCGATACGCGCGTACTTGAGCTTGCCGCAGTCGTGCGCGGCGTCGGTACCGCCGTAAGCGATGCGTGCGCCGTACGACGTCGGGAAGCCCTCGACGTTGTTCGTGCCGCCGGTGACGTTGATTGGCGCTTTGCCGAGCATGACGAGACCGCCCCAGTCACCCGACGCTGGCGTCGCCATCGCCGAGGTGAACACGATCGGTTTGTCGACCGAGCCGACCGCGTTGAGCTTCGCTTCTTTCGTGATGGTGAGCGCGCTGCCGTTCTTGCCCTGGATCGTGGTGCCGGGCTGAATCGTCAGCGTTCCCGCGGTCACGAACACGTAGCCTTCGAGCACGTAGATGTGATCGGCGGTCCAGTTCGTGTCGACGGCGATGTCGCCGGCGGGCACGTTGACGATCGTCACGCCGGGCGGCGTATCGATCGGCGGCACGTAAGCGTCGGGCATCGGGGTGTCGTCACCGTCGTCGCCGAGGCCCGAACCTCCGCCACACGCGGCCAGCATCAGCGCTGCGCACAAAGATAGCTTCTTCATCGGTAATTCCTTTCTACGGGGTCCAATCGAGGCCCAGCGCGAACGAGACGCCTGGGGAATAGGAGTTGACGGTGAGCGCGCCCTGCTCGAGCCGCGCCTTCTGGTTCAAGAGGTTCGAGGCCGACAGCTTGAGCCGCAGGTCCTTCGCGAGATTGCGTACCGCGACGAGATCGACGCGATGGAGCGGCGCCTCGTACGTGTCGGGCAAACCCTCGATGCCGACGTCGCTGATCCGGCGACCGGTGACGTTGTAGAGGAGATTCGCCTCGACGACCTTCGGGTTGATGTAGCCGAGGCTGAAGTTCACCACATACGGCGCTTGGCCGTAGAGCGCCCGGTTCTTCGTGGTCTGCAGCATCTGCTCTTCACCGAGCTGCACGCGTGACCGCAGCAGCGACAGGTTTGCCCCGAGGCGGATGTGCTCGGTGAGTGCTCTGCGCGCTTCGAGCTCGGCGCCGACCAAGCTGCCGCTCGCCGCGTTGGCGAACGTCG
>DATDCH010000335.1:0-6341 GCA_036524455.1 Kofleriaceae bacterium
CTACGGTGCGATCGCTCTAATGAGCGCGTTGCTGCCGATCCATCGCATGTTGGAGCTGCTCCCAGCGCTCGCAGCCAGCGCCGATCGAGCTCGCGGTTGCGGGCCGCGAGGTTGACTTGGCGACCACTTCGGTGTCCGAAGGTTCGTCGCGTGTCTTGCGATTGTGCTCGCTACGTGGTGAGGGCCATGACGTCAGCTACACCGTGCGGCTCGGCAATTTCTCGACGACGATCCGGGACTGTGCCTGAGGATCGAGGTCCCCGCTCGCACGCGTGCGGTCGCGCAGCGCATTGCACGTCGCGAGCAGCGCGCGCGCTGAACTCCAACGAACGCGTCGCGTGATCGCAGTGGCAATTGCTTTGCAATTACGGCGGGCATCCACAAAGCGAGGTTTTTCATGCTCAAGCGTGCTGCAACGATCGTGTTGTTCCTTTCGTTGTACGGGTGTGCAACTTCCGTCGAAGGCGACGACGGCAGTGGCGGTGGTGGCGGCGGCGGTGGTGGCGGTGGTGGCGGCAGCGGCAGCGGCAGCGGCAGTGGTAGTGGTAGTGGTAGCGGCAGCGGCGACGGCATGGCGCTCAGCGCATTCCTCGACGCGTTCGGCAAGAAGGAATGTGATGCCGCGTTCGCCTGCATGGCGACCTGGCCCACCGCCGAGGGTCCATTCGCGGATGCCTGGGGTGCAAACGTCAACGAGTGCTACGCGGGATCCGCGGATTACTACGACGCGACGGCGATCCAGGCGTCCGTGACGGCCGGCAAGGTGATGTACGACGGCGTCGCGGCGCAGATGTGCATCTCCGGCTTCGCGGCGCCGACCTGCGCGACGTACTGGACCGAAACCGGCGGTCCGCCCGAGGCGTGCTGGGACGCGCTCGTCGGTACGGTTGCGACCGGCAGCGCGTGCACGATCGACTTCGAATGTTCCGACGGCTACTGCGACGAGACGACGCTCAAGTGCACCGCCGATACGGCGCCCTGACCAGCGCGAGAGCTAGGGCGCCTGCTCGACGCCGACGGTATAGAACATCGCTGGTGTGGCCTGGTTCAGCGCCTCGGCGGCGAGCCACGTCGAGCCGCGCGCGACGTTGATGATGCGGACTTCATCGAGCGTCGCGTTGATGCCCATGTTCTGACCAAACCCGCTGGCTGCGTTGCCGATCGATCCGGCGTTGCCCTGGGTGTTGACGCCGGTGCCGTGCTGGAACGGGCCGGCGACAAGCGCAGCGTTGCGATACAGGCGCGTTTGTCGGTTCGTGCCGTCGTAGACCCAGTGCAGCAGCACCCAGCCGCCGCCGATTACATCCTCGTTCGGATCGGGATAGTCGTTGTTGTAGAAGCCGACCGCGATCGTCGCGGTATTGAACCGGCTGTGGAACCAGCGCGCCTGGTTCGTCTCGGTTTCACCGAGCGCAATGATCGCGTCGTTCGTGGTCGTGGTCCGTTGGTTGATCCACGCCGAGATCGTGTGCGACGTGTTGCCCGTCAACGGATTCGTGAACGTGACCTGATCGTTGCCGTCCGTGAAGTTGAAGCCGCGGCCGAGCTGCGCAGCCACGCTGTCGCCAGCGTTGAGACTCACCGCGGTACCGTTCGTCTGGTTGCGCGCGTCGGCAACGGTCGCGTTGTTCAGCGCATCGTCGAAGTGCCACACCGCGGCGTAACCGGCGAACGTGCCCGGGGCATCGGGCGCATGCGCGACCGTGACGTCGCCGTAGCGCATCGCGATCTGTGTGCCCATCGCGAGGCTCGGCACGCGGACCCACGCATCGAGCCGGCCCGAGCTCTTCGTCCAGCTCTGGATCTGATAGTCGAGTTGCGTCGTGCCGGCGACGAAGTGAATGTCCGTGCCGTCGGGTCGCGCGCGTGCCGCGAGCTGCGGATCGGTGAGCGAGAGCCACAATGGAAAGTCGGTGTGCGTGCCGACGACGAGGCCGGTGATCGTGATCGGCTTCTCGCGGAGTGGCGTGGTCATCGCGTCGGAGCCGCTGCCGCTGCCGGCGTCGCTGCCGGCGTCGCTGCCGGCATTGCTGCCGCCGTCATCGGAGCCGCCGCCGTTCGCGTCCTTTGACTCGTAGCCCCGGTCGAACGGACACGCGGTGACCAAGGTGAGCAGCGCGAGCAGCGCGATCCGCACGATCCAAGCCTACGCCAACTGGCGCGGATCTACGCGGCTTTTGCAGCCGTGCCCAAGGCCCCGAATGGGCTAGAGTCCCCGGCGGCATGGCGGAGCGGATCTACATCGTCGACGGGCACGGGTACATTTTCCGAGCTCACTACGGCCTGATGAACGTCTCGCGCGGTGAGCGTCGCGAGGTCCGGTTGTCGACGTCGGAAGGCATGCCGACCGGCGCGCTCTATGTGTTCGCGCGCATGCTGATGCGGCTCGAAGAGGACTTCAAGCCTGCGCGCATGGCGGTCGTGTTCGACGACAAGTCGGGCAAGCGTACGTTCCGCGCCGAGATGTACGCGGACTACAAGGCGCACCGCAAAGACACGCCGGAAGAGCTCCAGGTGCAGATGGAGTACTTCCCGAAGATCGTGAACGGGCTCGGCTGGCCGTGCCTCGCGATCCCCGGCGTCGAAGCGGACGATGTGATCGCGACGCTCGTCGTGGAAGCGCGCAAGCAGGGCTGGGAAGTCGTCATCTTCAGCGCCGACAAAGACATCATGCAGCTGATCGGCGATGGCGTAACGATGATCGACGCACTCCATCAGAAGACGTACACGCGCGACGAAGTGATCAAGAAGATGGGTGTACCGCCGGAGAAGATTCCGGACTTCCTCGCGCTCGTCGGCGACACCAGCGACAACATCCCGGGCATTCGCGGCGTCGGCGACAAGACCGCGGCAAATTTGCTCGAGCAGTACGGCACGCTCGAGAACTTGATCAAGACGAACCCGGTCGTGCCTCGGCTCTCCGTCAAGCAGCCGTTCAGCGATCCCGAGCAGCTGCAGCGCGTAAACATTTCGCGCCAGCTCGTCGAGCTCAAGCGAGACGTCGTGGTGCCGGAGCTCGCATCGCTCGTCGTCGGCGAGTGGGATTTGCCGGCGCTGCTCCAGCTGTTCACCGAGCTCGAGTTCCAGATCCTCGTCGAGAAGGTGAAGATGCGGATGCCGCCCGGCGAGGACATGGAAGTCGTCGCGGCACCCGAAGCGACACCGGTCGCGACCGTCGAAGCGCGCCAGGACACGCAGGTAGTCGTGCGTGCCGACGCGATCGAAGCGCTCGCGAAGCAAGCCGATGCCGCGGGCAAGATCGCGGTGATCGTCGAGCTCGATCCCGAACGCGCCGAGCGCGCACGCATGGTCGCGCTGATCGTCGCGGTTCCGGATCAGCCGCCCGCATACATTCCGCTCGGCCACCGGTACATCGGTGCGCCCGCGCCACCGGTCGCCGCCGATCTATTGCCGCTCCACCGCGTGCTCGAAGATCCGACGGTCGCGAAGATCTGCCACAACGCAAAGCAGGTCGTGCGCGCGTTCCTCGACATCGGCGTCACTGTCGCCGGCATCGTCGACGACACGATGCTCGCCGGGTTCCTGCTCGATCCGACCGCCGAGTCCGAGCCGGGCGAAGCGGTCGCGCAGCGGCTCGGTGGTGTGTTGCTCCCTGGCCGCGACAAGATCATCGGCAAACAGAAGACCCTCGAAGCGGTCGAGGTCGAGCGCGCGGCGCCATGGGCCGGCGCGATCGCATACTCGCTGCTGCCGATCGCCGAGCAGCTGCCGTCGCGCCTCGAGGCGAGCAAGCTCGCGCCGCTCTATCGCGATATCGAGCTACCGGTCGCAAACCTACTCGCGCGTGTCGAGCGCGTCGGCATTCACATCGACACCGCGCACTTCCGCAAGCTCGCGGCCGACGTCAGCGCGCGGCTCGAGGGGCTCGAGAAGCAGATCTACGGGCTCGCCGGCGAGGAGCTCAATGTCAGCTCGCCGAAGCAGCTCGGCGAGCTGCTCTTCGAAAAAATGGGGCTCGCCACCAAAGGCGTGCGCCGCACGAAGACCGGCTGGTCCACCGAGGCCGACACGCTCGAGCAGCTCGAGCACCCGATCATCAAACCGATCCTCGAGCATCGCGAGATCAGCAAGCTCAAGGGCACGTACCTCGACGCGTTGCCGCCGCTCGTGTCGCCGAAGTCCGGCCGCGTCCACACAACGTTCAACCAGGTTGTCGCCGAGACCGGCCGCATCTCGTCGCAAGATCCGAATCTCCAGAACATCCCGATCCGCAGTGACCTCGGCATGCAGATCCGGCGCGGCTTCGTCGCGGCGCCGGGCCACGTGTTGATCGCGGCCGATTACTCGCAGATCGAGCTCCGCATCCTCGCCCATCTCTCGGGCGATCCACTGCTGTCCTCCGCATTCCGCGATCGCGTCGACGTCCACACGCAGACCGCAGCCGAGGTGTTCAGCGTGCCGCGCGAGCAAGTCACGGCGGAGCAGCGCCGCGTCGCGAAGGCGGTCAACTACGGCCTGTCCTACGGCCAGTCGGACTTCGGCCTCGCGCGCGCGCTCGACGTCACTCGCACGCAAGCCGCCGAGTACTCGCGCCGCTACTTCCAGCGCTTCCCCACGATCCACAAGTTCATGGACGAGATCGTCGCTGTCGCACGTGCACAGGGCGGCGCGCGCACCGTGCTCGGGCGCTGGCGGCCGATTCCAAATCTGATGTCGAAGAGCCCGGCCGCGCGTCACGCCGCGGAGCGCGTCGCGCAGAACACGCCGATGCAGGGCACCGGCGCCGACATCATCAAGCTCGCGATGCTGCGCACGACCGAGCGCATCGCGCGCGAAGGTTGGCCGGTGCAGATGCTGCTCACCGTGCACGACGAGCTCGTGTTCGAGGCGCCGCCCGACATCGCGGAGGCGGTCGGTGCCGCGCTCAAAGACGAGATGGAGACGGTCTACAAGCTCTCCGTCCCGCTCGAGGTCGACATCGGTATCGGCGCGAACTGGGCCGATACGTAACCCGAACCGGAGCAATCCGGCCCGCGTCAGATAACCGCCGAGACGCCGCAGACGCCAAGTCGGAGATCGTTTTTCGGATCGCTCCTGTCACGCATCGAAGAACACGGGACCTGCGACCCTCGAGTCATCGGGTGCGTTCGCGGTCGCGCGACAGCTCGTGTCGGCAGAACGCGATCAAACTTGATCCTCTGTCCTTGGCGTCGGCGGCGACTTGGCGGTAACTCCGGGTCGCGGCCTCGACCGCGGCTTACAGCAGCAGTCCGATGACGAGGCCGACGATCAGGCCGAGCGCGAGGAAGATCCACCGCGCGACCGGATGTGCGCCGCGCAGGATCGCGCCCAGCGACGAGTCAGGCGCAGCGGGCAGTGGTGCACGTGCGGCGGTGTCCTCGCCGATCATGTCCTGCGTCGCGTGCGCGACGGCGATCTGTTCGAGCACGGGCGCGGCGAGCGCGGCGAACCGGGCGAGCAATGCGGTCTCGGTCTCGGTGAAGCCGGGCCGGCGCGCGCGGCGTGCGGCGATCAACACGCCGTGCACGCGCTGATCGGCGCGCACGATCGGTTGTACGAGCAGCTGACTGTGCGGATCGCCTTCCGGATCGTCGAGCGGAGCGAGCCAGCGCGGATCGGCGCTCGCGCGCGGCACGTTTGCGGCACGGCCGGTGCGCGCAACCCAACCCGCGATGCCGGCGATCGCGCGTCGGTCGTCACCACTGCCACGCTTGCGTGCTTCCGACCACAGCGCACCGGTGTCGGGGTCGACGAGCCACAGGTATGCGCGGTCGGTGTCGAGCAGCTCGCGCACGGTCTGGATCGCATCTGCTTCGGCGGCGGCGAGGTCGGTCGTTGCAGCGAGCTTGCGCGCGCCGGCGAACGCGAGCTGCGAGCGGCGCGCTTCGGCAGCGCTCTGCGGCTTGGTCAGCAGCGGCGGCGGCGCGACGGTGCGATCGTTGACGAGCGCAACGAACAAGTCGCCGAGTTGCTCGTCGCTGATCGTCGAGCGCGCGGCGTACGCGACGCGAGCGTCACTGCCGGACCACGTCTCGCCCAGCGTGACGACTTGGTAGTAGTCGGGCGCGTCGCTGACCTTCGCGAATGTCGATAGCTCGAGGCGCAGCCGCTTCGCGAGTCGCTGCACTCGCTTTGCATCTTCGTCGTTCGCGACGACCGCGAGGTCGCGCAGATCGCCCTCGCCGCGAAGCTTCGGCTGGTTCGAGTCGGCATGGCTGCGCGCACGCACCGGGCCGGTGCGCTTGTCGGCGGCCGGCGCGGGGTTCGTTGGCGCTCGCTTGGTGCCCGGCGGCACCGACGCCGGAGCGGGCGGCGGCGACGGCAACGACGTGATCGACTCGCTCGAGTAGCGCTCGTCG
>DATDCH010000336.1:0-3370 GCA_036524455.1 Kofleriaceae bacterium
CCGCCGATCTACACGTCCACGCGCACGCATCCGTCAACGACTCGAAGATGCCGAACCCGCAGCGCGTGATGGCGCAGGTCGCCGCCGGCATCCAGGTGCTCGCGCTCACCGATCACAACACGAACGGTGACGTCGATGCGGAGATCAAGGCTCTCGAGCTCGGCGATGTCATCGCATCGATCGCGGGCAACGAGCTCACAGCGTACGCGCTGCACGTCAACGTCTATCCGGTGCCGGTCGACCGCAACAAGCCGCGCGGCGGTTCGCCGCCAGATGACCAAATCGTCGGGCTCACGCCGCAGCAGATGTTCGACGTCGCGCACGGGTTTCCGACGCAGCCGATCGTGCAGGTCAACCATCCGCGGTTTCGCTACAACTCGCTCTACGACACGGTCGCCTGGGACGGCGTGACCTGGCCGCCGCCGTTCCCGCTCGCGTTCGACGCGGTCGAGGTGCTCGCCGGCTACTCTGCGTTCAACGTCCCCGGCGATCGCCGCCTCGACGATGGCGTGCGCGACTTCTACACGCTTGTCGATCACGGCTACCTGATCATCGGCCTCGGCAACAGCGACACGCACGATCTCAACTGGGTGCTCGACGGCACCGCGCGCAACTACGTGTTTGTCGAGGATCACCGGCTGAACCCGTTCGACGAGGCGGCGTTTATAGCGGCGCTGCGCGCACGGCGCGTCGTTGCGACGACAGGGCCATGGCTCGACGTCGAGGCCGCGCCCAAGCAAGGCGCGACGCCGACAGTCGGTCCCGGTCAGTGGCTATCTCCCGAAGCCGGGGCGGTGTTCCTCGATGTCACGGTCGCGCAGACGCGCTGGGTAAAGACCGAGCGGATTCGCATCACGATCGGCTCGCCCGACGGCCCCAAGCTCGTGCACCAGATCGACGTGCCGCCGAACGTGCGCGAGCATCGCTGGACCGGCCGCATCGAGGTCGGGCCCGACGACACGTGGATCGGCGTGACCGCCGACGGCGACACCGCGATGCCGCTCGAATTCACGGGCACGTACCAGCGCGACAAATGGAAGCGGGCGGGCGTGACGCCGATGGCGCTGATTTCGCCGATTCTCGTCGATGCGGATCGCGACGGCCGATGGAAGCGTGGGGACGCTGACGTCGCGTTGGGTGTGCGATAGGCGCCGCCCGACCCGTTGCGATACGATTCACCCGTTGGAAGCGTTCATCCAGGGCTGGGGCCTCACGATCGCCTTGTGCGGCTTCATCGTGCTCGTGTTCTTCACGGGCTGGCTGCACGTCCACCGCGAGCTCGAGTGGGTCAAAGCACTCACCGATCACCTCGGTGACGAGCTCGTGCAAGCCGCGCCCGCGAAGCCGCGCAGCCTCGAGCTGCAGGCGCTGCGCGACGAAGCGCACGCGATCCTCACCGCGAAAGATCCGGCGTGGTCGCAGAAGCAGGTGCGCAGCTGGCAAATGCGCGCGCAGCGGCTCGAGCCCGTGCTCGCGTTCTGGGTCGATCTGCTGCGCCAGCTCGGTCTGCTCGGCACCGTGCTCGGCATCGGCCTCTCGCTCATGTACACAGGCAGCGACCTGACGAAGCTGCTCGGTCCGCTCGCGCTCAAGGTGTGGACCACGGTCGCGGGCCTGGCGTGCAGTATTCTGTTGTCCGCAAGCTTCTCGATGAAGCTGACGGCGTGGGTCGATGCCGCCGAGAAGAACCTCGAGGCGTGGGACGCGCGCCGTCACGCCGGCAACCTGCGCGCCGAGGACGTCAAGTGAGACGTAACCGGCACGTACGCAACCCGCCGGACCTGACGTCGCTGTTCGACGTGCTGTTCATCGTGATCTTCGCGGCGCTGATCCGTGCGGCCGCGGTCGAGAAAGCCGCCGCAGCTGCGGCGACGCCGGCGCCAGCGAAGCCGCTGCCACCGCCGGTCAAGCTGGCGACGCAGCAGCTGCGCGACGCTGCGCTCGCCGACCTCGGCAAGCAGCTCGCGGCGCGACCGTACGTGGTGGTGCGGATTTCATCGGGTTCGATCAAGGCGCTCGAGGTCGGCGACAACGTGATGACGCTCGACGCGCCGCTGCTCGAGCACAGCCCCGATCCCGACGTCGCGATCGCATATCTGGGCGACCGCGCGGCGGAGCTGCGGATCTGCCGCGTGATCGCGGTGCAGCTCGGTGTGCCCGATCTCGCGAAGTACCTCGTGATCATCGCGCCCGATCAGCACTTACCTGACTTGCCGCACGCGCTCTACGAAGGTTTGCGCCGCGATATCGATCGTTGCCTCGCCGATCAACAAGCGCTCGCAGTGCTCGTCGATCCGAGCGTCGAAACAGCCAGTAGCGGCACGCCGCCGCGAGGAGCCGCGCCATGACTGCGCCGTCGCGTCAGCTCGCCAAAGACGTTGCCACCGAGCTCCAGCGCAGGCACCGCCGGCGCAAGCTGCTGCTGATCTCGGTGTGGGCTGCCGCGATCATCGCGGCGGTGCTGTACCTGCGGTGCGGGTCGGGTTGGGGAACGGGCGGCAAGGGTGCGGGCAAAGGGCCGGGTACGGGATCGGGGCCGGCGACGACGGCGGGCGAGAAGCGATGTGTGGTGCGCGTGTCGGCGGAGGGGATCGTCGTGGATGGCAAGAAGATGAAGCGCGAGGAAGCGGTCGCGGCGTGCAAGCAGACTGACGGCGCGTTGATCACGGTGACGGGTGATGCGCGGCAGGGTGATTGGGATGATCTGCGCACGTCGCTCGAAGGCGCGGGCGTGAAGATCTTTACGCGAGACAAGTGATGTTCTGGGGGCCGCTGATGGTCTCGCTGATCCTGTCGCAGCAGCCCGACGCGCGGTGCACGCTGCGCGTGTCGGCGAAGGGCGTGTTCGTCGATGGAGATGCGATGACGCGCGAGCAGGCGCTCGCGGCGTGCAAACGCACGAGCGGCGCGACGGTGATCGTTGAGGACACGGCGCCGCAGACGTGGACCGAGATGCGCGCACGACTGACGAGGGCGGGCATCAAGATCCACATGCGCGGAGAAGTCGGCGATCACGGCTTCTGTCTCGGCAATCCGCTCGTGAAGGGCTGCAACTAGACCGAGTCGGTCTCTGGATCGCGGGGACCAAACAGCGTCGTCGCTGAGCCGATCTGCGAAGCCATGAGTAATCCGCGAGACTGGCATGAGTCGGCGACATCGAGCTCCGCCTCCGCCGGGGCCACATTCATTGCGCGAACATCGTGCTCGCGTGGGCGGCGCCGAAGATCGCAAGCTCTCAATTGTGGTTGCATTGATTCACCCGCGTGGCTGCGCGTCGGCATTAGCCACGTGGGTGCGAGCTCGTCGGCATTAGCTGAAGTTTGAAGGTGCCTGCTCTTGTGCACACCGATAGGGAACGTGTCGACGCTCC
>DATDCH010000337.1:0-10556 GCA_036524455.1 Kofleriaceae bacterium
TTTTGAGTCCCCCGAGACTACCAATTCTCCATCCCGGCTCTTCGCAACCTCTCGGAAGGGTTTTTGAGTCCCCCGAGACTACCAATTCTCCATCCCGGCTCTTCGCAACCTCTCGGAAGGGTTTTTGAGTCCCCCGAGACTACCAATTCTCCATCCCGGCTCTTCGGAGGGTTCGCCCCCGGAGACGCGCGTTTTCTAGCACAAAACGGCTAATGCGATAACTGGCGCGCGACATCGTCGCGAATCGCCGCCGCTACCGCGCTGCGCGAGGACGACCCGCCGAGGTCGACGGTCAGCGGCTCGCCGCGCGCGATGATCGACGCGACCGCTTGCTCGATCGCTTTGCGCGCGCGCACCAACCGATCGTCGGCGTGGCGTTTACCCAGCCAGCCGAGCGCCTCGCCGGTTGCGAGCAGCATCGCCATCGGGTTCGCGCGATCCTTGCCGGCGAGCGGCGGCGCCGAGCCGTGAATCGGCTCGAACATCGCGTGGTTGTCGCCGACGTTGCAGCCGACCGCCATGCCCATGCCGCCCTGCAGCACCGACGCGAGGTCGGTGAGGATGTCGCCGAACATGTTGGTCGTCACGCACACGTCGTAACGTTCGGGCTGCGTCAGCACGAACATCGCGAATGCATCGACGATCGCGACGTCCTGCTCGACGTCTGGAAACTGTTTACCGACGGCGCGAAACACGTCGAGGAACAGCCGGCAGCCCTGCAGCACGTTGTGCTTGACGATGCAGGTAACGCGCAGCTTGCCGTCGGCGGGCGCGCCCTTGCCGCGCTCGCGCGAGATCTCGAACGCCTTGCGGATCACGCGCTCGCTCGCGCGCTGGGTGATCACGCGCAGGTCGGTCGCGCGCTGCGCGGTCTTCTCACCGACGCCCGAGTACAGACCCTCCGTGTTCTCGCGCAAGATCACCATGTCGACCTTGTCGGGCTGCCACACGCTCGTGAACTGACCCGAGATGTTGTGCTTCGTCCCGGGCAAGCAGCGCACCGGACGCACGTTCGCGTAGAGGTCGAGCTTCATGCGGTTGCCGATCACCGGCGACCAGCCGGCCATCTTGCCGTCGGCCATCGCGACCGGCGCGCCATCGGGCCCATTCCAGCCGACCGCGCCGAGCAAGATCGCATCGGCGGCCGCGCATTTCTCTTCCGAGCCTTCCGGCCAATCGCGACTGCCGTGCTCGAGATAGAACTTGCCACCGCACGGGATTTCTTCGAGCGCGAAGCCGACGCCGATCGCGGGCCCGATCACATCGAGCAGTGCGCGGGCTTCGGCGACAACTTCGACACCGATGCCGTCACCCGGCAGAAGAACGATCTCGTAGGTAGCCTTGGGCGCGCGGCCGGCTTGCGACATCGCGCGCGAGGGTAGCATCGAACGTGCGGGACGCGATCGAGAGGCCGCGGCCGCAATCGATCGGCCGATGCGATCAGCATCCGCAACCGAGGTCGTACTCCGGCACGTTGATCGACAGGACGCTATCGCCATTCGCCCGCCAGATATCCGCCCGGTACGAGCCGGTGCTGAGCAGCTCCGGTTCGCCATCACGGTCGAGATCGATCAATTGATCGAGCTCCTCGAGTCCGGCGCCGCGCAGTTGCACCTCGATGAGCTCGCCGGCTTCGCCCATGCGGTACAAGCCGAGCACATTGCCGCCGATGACATCACACTCTTGGGGGCGAACCACGTGAATGACGACCCACACCACGCCGGTGCGCGGATGCACGAACGTCCGCGCGTCGAATCGTGCATCGTTCGCTTCGTACCAGAAGCCGTCGAGCGACCCGGCTTGCCAACGTTGCTGCACGTCGGCGACAGGACTCGACGCGAGCACACGCTCGCGCGCGTCATCGATCAGTGCCTCGCCGCCTTGGCTGAATAGCTCGATCTCCGGCAGGTCAGCGCGGCGCGCGAACGTGCCGGGGGCGCCGTCCACACGCGCGGCGAGCATGGGCCGCCCATGCTCCATCACGCTCTGCGCGGTCCATACGCTCAGGTCCTCGCTCGCGTCAGGCGGGCTGCCGCGCACACGCGCGATCACGACAAAGCCGGTGACGCGCACGTGCCAGTTGCCATCGATTTTCGCGCCATGGCGCAACCACGCCGCCAAAGATGCGGGCACATCGCGGCGCGCGACCTCGGCGATCGCGATCGTGACCGGGTACGTGTCTTCGAGGATGCGCGGCCTGCCGTGCTTCGGCAGCTCGATCACCTCGTCGAGCGAGACATAGGTGTGTCGTCCAGCCAAGAACACAAACCCGACGTCCGCCGGAGGCGCCGGCACGGGCAACGGCGCCGTGGTGATCGGTGTCGATTGCGCGACGCTCATCGCGGGCGCGACGGGCACGTGCTCGGGCTCGGGCTCGGGCTCGATCGGGAGCTCGCACACGCGCGGCGGCAGTGACCGCGCGACGACGAGGACCGCGGTCGCCGCCGCCGCGAACAGCGCCGCACCTCCGATGATCGCGGCGATGCGCACGCGTCGATGGGCCCTCATCGTTGCTCGAACGCCGGGGCGCGGGGCGCTATTTCATGCGGCGCTCACGTCGAGGATGCGATTCAGGCACGAGTCGCAACTGCGCAACTCGCGCATCGGCTTACCACTGCATCTCGCCGCAGTACGTGCCTTCGAACAGCCCGGTGACGACCACGTCCTTGTCTTTGTACCTGCCGGCGATCGGCTTGAACGCCGCGTTGTCGACGCACACCTTGACGACATCGCCAGCCGCTTTCGGCTTGTCACTCAGCAGCGTCACCGGGCCGCCCATCTGCGTGTGCGAGTCGATCGCGATGCCCTTGCCGGTCATCCCGGCGCCGGCGGCGAACGCGCGCACGCTGATCTCGCCATCGGGGATCGGCCGGCCCGCTTTGTTCAGCATGTCCTCGCACGTGACCTTGTCGTGGTTGAACAGCTGCACCTCGTACGAGATGTCGCCGTTCATGTTGTTCGCCTTCGCGAGCCCTTTGGGCAGCGCCGGCAGCGCCGCACCGTCGACGGTAACGCTCACCGGCCTGCACGCGCTGCCCGTCGCGGTCTCTTTCCTCGAGCACGCGGACACGAGCAACGCAGCAGCGATGACCCACTTCATGGTTACTCCAGTGGCAACTCGGGTTCGGCGGAGCCGGGCTCGAGCCGCTCGCGCTCGATCGCGCGCACGCAGCTGTTCCAGCGCAGCAACGCGTCGACGTTGCCGGGCGGCCGCAGTGCTTCGGCGCGCTCGTACCACTCCATCGCGTGGCGCAAGCCGTCGTACGCCGCCGAGCGCACGACGTTCTTGCGCTCGAGGTACGCACGCGTCTCGCGCTCTAACACGATGCCCGTGTAGTACGCGCGTTCGTACTCGTCCTTGAGCGCGCTGATATGGGTGCGCGCTTCGCGAGCCGCGCCCGCCGCCGCGTGCGCACCGAATTGATCGGTGAGCGCGAGGATCAACATGCGCAGCGCGTCTTGGTTGTCGGCGTCGGCGGCGAGCACGTCGAGGCAGATGCTCTCCGCTTGCGCCGGATCGTTGAGCAGGCGATAGCGCTCCGCCTTCTCGAGCGCGTGCGGGATCCCGTCGGGCGCGATTCGCTTCAGGGAGCCGAAGTCTGTCGACGTCACGGCGGTGACGCTAGCACGTGGCCGGCGGCCGTGTTGCGCGGCACGCAGTCGCGGCTGCGCTTACGAACGCTTGCGAATGCCGAACAGCTTGCGGCCGATGATCGCGACCGGATCGTAGTAGCGATCGACGACGCGCTCCTTGAGCGGGATGATGCCGTTGTCGGTGATGTTGATGTGCTCGGGGCACACCTCGGTGCAGCAGCGCGTGATGTTGCACATGCCCGAGCCGAACTCCTTACGGATTTCGGGGATGCGATCCTCGGTGTCGACCGGGTGCATCTCGAGCGACGCGAGCCGGATCATGAAGCGCGGCCCGACGAACGTCGCCTTCTCATCGCGATCGCGGATCACGTGGCAGGTGTCCTGGCACAAGTAGCACTCGATGCACTTGCGGAACTCCTGCACGCGGTCGACGTCTTCTTGGTACATCACGTAGCCCTTCTCGGGCCGCGGCTTCGGCGGCGAGAACGGCTTGATGCGCTTGTTCTGCTGGTAGTTCCAGGACACGTCGCAGACGAGGTCCTTGATCACCGGGAACGTCTTGAGCGGCTGCACGGTGATCGTCTCGTCGGGACCGAAGCTGTTCATGCGCGTCATGCACGAGAGCTTCGGCTTGCCGTTGATCTCCATCGAGCAGCTGCCGCACTTGCCGGCCTTGCAATTCCAGCGCAGCGCGAGGTCGTTGGCCTCATCGGCTTGAATGCGGTGCAAGACGTCGAGCACGACCATGCCTTGGTCGACCGTCGCTTCGTACGTCTTGAACTCGCCGCCCTTGTTGTCGCCTCGCCAGATGCGGAAGGTGCGCTTACTCATGCGTCTCCTCCAACCTTTCCGGATTCGAGATCTTCGATCTTCGCGTGCGCGATCTCTTTGAGGAGCGCCGGCGGATCGGGACGCTTGCGCTTCTCGACCTCCATGCCATTCGCGCCCTTCTTGCTGATCACGTTGTACTGCACCCACTCTTCGCTCTCGCCCGGATGATCGAGGCGCGTGTGCGCACCGCGACTCTCCTCGCGCATCAGCGCGCCGCGGGTGACCATCTCGGCGGTCAGCAGCAGCGACCGGATCGAGATCGCTTCGTGCCAGCCCGGGTTGTACTGACTCGCGCCGGGCGCCTTGACGCTATCGGCTTCCTTGTTGAGCGCGGCGAGATCTTCGAGCGCCTTCTCGAGCTCGGCCTTGATGCGGACGATGCCGACGTTGGACTGCATCGTCTCGGTGAGCTTGTCGTGGAGGACGTAGGGATTCGTGCCGCTGTCGCGGCGCAGCGGTTCGGTCGCACGGCGCACGCCGGCGAGGATGTGGTCGTTCGGCGCCTCGGGCGTCTTGGTCAGGCCGCGGATGTAATCGGCAGCGCCGGTGCCGGCGAGCTTGCCGAACACGATCAGGTCCGACAGCGAGTTGCCGCCGAGCCGGTTCGCGCCGTGCAGGCCCGCGCCGCATTCGCCCGCGGCGAACAGGCCGGGCACCGTCGACATCTGACTGTCGGCGTCGACGCGCACGCCGCCCATGAAGTAGTGACACGTCGGGCCGACTTCCATCGGCTCGGCCGTGATGTCGACCTCCGCCAGCTCCTTGAACTGGTGATACATCGACGGCAGCTTGCGCTTGATGACGTCCGCCGGCACGCGCGAGGCGATGTCGAGGAACACGCCCCCGTGCGGCGAGCCGCGCCCGGCCTTGACCTCGGCGGTGATCGAGCGCGCGACTTCGTCACGCGTGAGTAGCTCTGGCGGGCGGCGCGCGTTCTTGTCGCCCTTGAGCCAGCGCTCGGCTTCCTCGACGGTGTCCGCGGTTTCGGCCGCGAATTTCGGCGGGATGTAATTGAACATGAAGCGCTCGCCCTTGGAGTTCTTCAAGATGCCGCCGTCGCCGCGCACGCCTTCGGTGACGAGCGTGCCGCGCACCGACGGGGGCCACACCATGCCGGTGGGATGGAATTGCGTGAACTCCATGTCCATCAGCTCGGCGCCGGCTTCGTACGCCATCGCGAGGCCGTCGCCCGTGTACTCCCACGAGTTGCTCGTGATCTTCCACGCCTTGCCGCCGCCGCCGGTCGCGAGGATCGCCGCCTTGCACTTGAACACGACGAAGCGACCGGTCTCGCGCCAGTAGCCGAGCACGCCGGCGATCCGATCGCCGTCCTTGAGCAGCTCGAGCGCCGTGCACTCCATGTGGAAGTCGATGCCCTGGTGGACGCCGTGATCTTGCAGCGAGCGGATCAGCTCGAGGCCCGTGCGATCGCCGACGTGCGCGAGCCGCGGGTAGCGATGCCCGCCGAAGTTGCGCTGGCTGATCAAGCCTTCCTTCGTGCGATCGAAGACCGCGCCCCACTCCTCGAGCTCGCGGACGCGCTCCGGGGCTTGCTTCGCGTGCAGCTCGGCCATGCGCCAGACGTTGAGGAACTTGCCGCCGCGCATCGTGTCGCGGAAGTGGATCTTCCAGTTGTCGCGCGAGTCGACGTTGCCGAGCGCCGCGGCCATGCCGCCCTCGGCCATCACGGTGTGCGCCTTGCCGAGCAGGCTCTTCGAGATCACGCCCGTCGACAGCTTCTGCGCGCTGCACTCGATCGCGGCGCGGAGGCCTGCGCCACCGGCACCGATCACGAGGACGTCGTGGTTGATCGTTTGGATTTCTGATGCGTCGAGGGCCATTGCACTACCAAGTGTTGAGGTCAGTAATCACGCCCATCGAGACGAGGCGCACGTAGACGTCGGTCACCATGACCCAGACGAGGCTCGCCCACGCGAACAGCGCATGGCGCTCGTTGAACCACGTCGCTTGCTTCCACGAGCCGTAGGCGATCGTGTTTTTGCCGCACGACATGCAGTCCTTGCGGCCACCGAGCAGGTGGCGCAGCGAGTGGCAGCCGAACGTGTAGCAGGCGATCAACACGACGTTGATCGTGATGATGATGCTGCCGACGCCGACGCCGGGCTGGCCGTGCAGGAAGAACGACTCGAACGCGTCCTTGCCGAGCAGGAAGATGAAGATCAGCGCGAAGTAGAGCGCGTAGCGGTGCAAATTCTGGATGAGAAGCAGCGAGGTCTCGCCCTTGTACTTCTTCTTGCCCGCGGCGAGCGGCCCGACCGCGCAGCCCGGCGGAGAGCCCGCGAACGCGCGGTAGTACGCCTTGCGGTAGTAGTAGCAGCTCATGCGGAACGACAGCGGGAACACCAGGATGAGGATCGCGGGCGACGCCGGCAGGAACCACCACTTGCCATCGCCCGGCCACCACGACGGCCACGTGCCGAACCACGCGAGGTGCTCGGGAGCCGTGCCCGGGATGCCGGCAATGTTCTCGTTCGTGAACAAGACCGGCGAGTAGAACGGGCTCAAGTACGGAGCGTGGTAGTAGTGCTTGGCCTGGAGCAAGGCCCACGTCGTGTAGACAACGAACGTCGAGAACACGAAAAACGTGATGGCCGGTGCGACCCACCAGTTGTCTGGGCGGTGGGTCTTTCCGAAGCCGTCCTCGTGCCCTCCGATTACAGGCAGGTGCGTCGCCATGGTCGCGGCGGAATATAGGGAAACGAGCCCTGCCGCGAAAGGGTTTGAAGCAGGTTAGAAGCCTGTTAGGCGTCGACTACAGGGAACGACATCGAGAGCTTCGTGCCCGCGCCGAGCACGCTCGACACCGAGATCGTCGCGCCGTGGCGGTCGGCGATCGCATGCACGATCGACAAACCGGTGCCTGCCGACGGGAAACAACGATCGACAATGCATGCGCGCGTGGCCGGGTCCATGCCGCAACCGCGATCGGTCACCGACAGCACGACGTGCCGGGTGGTCGACCGCCACGTCGTGAGCGAGATCTTCCCGCCGCGCGGCATCGCGTCGCGCGCGTTGACAACGACGTGAAGCAGCACCTGCTCGAGCTCTGCGCTGTCGGCGCGCACCTGCGTGCACAACGAGGTCAACGCGAGGTGCAGCGAGACCGAGTCCGGCACGAGCCGGCGCAGCATCGGTTGCATGTCGCGAATCACGTCGTTGAGCTCGACCACCGCCGGCCGAGTACGCGCAGCTGGCAGCACGCTGTAGATCGTCACCCGCTTACTGTGCGTCGCTCGCCGAAGCGAGGCGCGTCGGGATGGACTGATCCGCGTGTCAGCGTCCGTCCTACGCGCTACTTCGCGACCGTGCGGCAGGTCCAGGTTTGTTTCTTGCCCTGGATCTTCTTCGCGAACTTGCCGGTACCGATCGTGTGATCGTAGTCGGTGAGGTAGTCGAACTTCTTGCCCTTGTTCTCGGCGGTGCACCACTTCTTCTGCAGCGCATCGGTGAGTAGGCGCACGCACTTGGTGCTCAGCTTGTCCTCGGCTTCGGCGATCACGGTCTTGCTATCCGCGACCTCGAGCGCGCGGCACTTCGGCGTGCCCTCGGCCGGCTTGTCCGCTGGCTTGTCTGCCGTGGGCTTCGCCTGCACGCACTTCGTGTTGAGCTCGTTCATCTTCGTGAACGTTTGCGCCGAGCACGTGATCTTCTGCGCCTCCTCGTGCTCGGTCTTGCACTTGCCCTTCGCATGTTGATCCGCGATGAACTTCTTCACCTTCTCGCAGGTCTCGGTCTTCGTCGCGTCGACCTTGGCTTGCGCATCGGACTTCTGATCGGCCAGCGCGACACTCGATAGCAGCAGCACGCACAGCGTGCTCAACACGGACTTTCGCATTCGCATCTCCTTGGTTTTCCCCTGATGAGGACGATAGCGATCGACGTGCGTGATGAGAACGCATTCAACGCGATTTACCGACGAGGAATCGCGTGATCGAATGATCGAATCGATGATCGAATGATCACGATCAGAGAGGCAGCGCGGCCCGTGCGGCCTTCGCCTTCGCGATCTCCGGAATCGGTTTCGTCATGTCGCCCCAGCGGAGTAAAAACCGATCGTAGTGGCGGCGCGCGCCGGCGGTGTCGCCGCCTTAGTCCAATTCGTCACGGATCGTCGGTTCGTCAGGGCGCGCCGAGCTTCGCCAGCGCAGCCTTGGCCATCGCGATCTCCGGGATCGGTTTCGGCATGTTGCCCCAGCGGCGAAGGAACCGTTCGTAACGGCTGCGCGCACCGGCCGTGTCGCCGAGCCGCGCGAGTGCTTCCGCGAGGTAGTACTGCGCGAGCAGCGCCGGAAGCGGCGACGCATCGCCCTGGCTCGACCAGCTCGACCACACCGTCGCAGTCTTGGCGACGCGCTTCGCGAGGTGAGCGTCGCCGCCCGCGAGCGCGCACTTCGCGACCACCAGCAAGCCGTCGTTGCTCGCGTCGAGGTAGGCCACGCCCGCGGTCACGACATCGGCGCACGGGCCGCACCCGGCCGCCGCGCGCACGCGGACGAGTGCACGGCGCGCGATGAGCTGATCGTCGGCACCTACGTCGGCGAGGGCTCCGTCGAGGTCGGGGCACTTGCCGGTAAGCGCGAGCTGTTCGCGATAGCGGTACTCGGCGACGGCCGACGGCTCGGACGCGTACCACTCCGCGAGCCCACGCACGGCGTCGACCAGCGCGTCGCGGTTTCCCTCGATGCCGGCGACGTCGCGCAGCAGCGCGAGACACTGTGTGCTTTCGCTGTGGCCCTCGGTGACTCCCTTGAACGCGGCGATCGCCTCGCGCAGGCGCATGCGCGCGAGATCGAAACGACCCTCGTACACCGAGATGACGGCGGCGCGATAGAGACCGCGTGCGCGGGTCAGCGGCGTGCCGAGGAGCATGGCATCGACGACGCGACGCGCGGTCGGCAGATCGTCGCTGGCGAGCAGCGCTTCGAAGACATCGGCATAGGCGATCGGATTGTCGATGCCGTGGATGAGCACCATGCGCCTCGCGTCGCGGTCCGCGGCCGCCGTGTCACCGCGGTCGGCTTGGAGCCTGACGAGCTCGCGCATCGCGCTGAGGTTTTCGGGATGGGCGGCGGCGATCTGCTGCGCGAGCTGGAGCGTGCGGTCGTTCTCCACCTCGCGATCGAATGCGGTGAGCAGCTCGCCGGCAAAGTACAGCGCGGGAAGCCGCTCGTTGAGCCGGCGGAATACGGCGCGCGCTTCGTCGTCGCGCTCGAGCGCCATCAGTGCCTGGCCCATGATCTCACCGGCGATGAGGTCGGCATCATTGCGCGCGAACACCGGACCTGCGAGGCGCGCAGCATCCGCTTCGCGGTCCTCGACGAGTGCGATGTATGCCTCGAGCAAGGTCACGCCGTCTGGATCGCGGGCGCGATCTGCACTCTGGCGTGCCTTGGCGATCGCAGCGGTCATGTCGGTGTCCATCACGACCGTCTGCACGAGCTCGTAGTGAGCGCGCGGCCACGTCGGATCTTCGCGCAACAGCGCGCGCACCTCGTCGGCGGCATAGCTCGTGTCTTGATACCCCGACGAGCGAATCCGCTCCGACACCGCGCGCAAACGGACGAACTGCTCGTACGAGCGCGCGCCGCTCTTCGCCATCGGTAGGATCTCGTCGGGATCGGGCACCGCACTCGCGCCGGGCGCATTCGTGCTGGCAACGAGCTGCGAAACGAGCACGCCGCTCGCAGCGACCACCGATTCACCCTCTCCGCGCGCGAGCAGCGCGCTCTGACCGGTGCGCCGCGCCTCGAGCACGATCCCCGCTGGCGTCGTCTCGCGATGGGTGATCTCGATGTTCATCGTCGCCGGCTGCTGCGTCGACGCGAGCCCGAACCGCCGGTCGGCGTGATGGCGCAGATCGCGCGTGACGATGTGCTCGATCGCGAGCGCGAGCCACGCGTCGCCGGCGCTTGCTGTTCTCGGGACCACGATCCGCACGACTGTCCGTCCGGAGGCTGGCGCTTTCCGCGAAGCGACCACGACCGCGACCGTGGCGGTGCCCGCGATCACGAACGCGGCGATCGCGAGATACACCCAGCGCAGCGATCTGCGCGGCGCGGGCTTGGCTGCGACCGAGATGTAGGCATTCGGGTCGACGCGGCGCGCGGGGT
>DATDCH010000338.1:0-2046 GCA_036524455.1 Kofleriaceae bacterium
CTTCGGCGAGACCTGGTGCATCACGCTCGAGCCGTGCGTATTGCTCCTGCGTCAGCTCGGCGATGATCGCGAGGTCGCCGCGCCGTACGGGCCCGCGGAAGAAGTCGGCGAAGCTGCGCTCGCTTTGGCGCGACTGACCGAGTCGGCCGAACAAGTGGAGGTCATCGATCCATAGGATGCCCTTGCGCTTGCGCGCCTCGTCGAGCACCGCCAGGCAGCGCTCTTCCCACTGGCCCAGATACGACATGCCCGCGATCAGGCGCTTGCCCGACAGCCGCCACACGTGATGGCACTTGTCGAGGTTCTTGTGGATCGGATAGCCGTCCTCGACGAGCCGGTCGTTCACCCACTGCAGTAGCAGCGTGGTCTTGCCGGAGCCCGGCGGACCGACGACGGCGACCGAACGTGGCCGCTGGCCACCCATGAGATACGCGAGCCGCTCGCGGTACGGCGAGCGCGGCACACCGCCGAGCTTTGCAGCGCTCGTCGCGGTGCGCTGGGTCTCGTCGACCGCGAGGTCGTGCAGCACACGCTCGGGCCGCGACGCGCTCGCGGCGGCGCGGTTGTCTTTCTTGCGCGACGGCAGCATGTCGAGCAACGTCATCGGTTCGGCCGAGAACGCGACCGTGACCAAGCGGTCCTTGCCGTTCGACAGCAGCTCGTCGATCTCGTCTTCGTCCTCGACGTCGGTCCAATGCTCGCGCGCGAGTGCGAGTGCGAGCGCCGGCAGGTCCTCGCGGTTGTCGGTGATGAACCACATGTCGCGGCGCGACGGGTGGTAGACGAACAGTCGCTGCTCGCCGTCGCTGACCCAGCGCGGCTCGACGATCAAAGGCATATGGCCGTGGATGTGACCGGCCTTGCTCTTGACGTCGATCGCCAGCCGCATCATCTCGGTGCCGAGTGGCAGCTGGAACAGCTCCTGGTCGCGCGGCGGTGCTTTGCGCAGGCTGTCGCGTAGCCGCTCGATCATGCGATCGCGCAGCCGCGAGTCACCGGCGCCCGAGAGGTACGCGGCGTAGCGAGCCGGCACGAGCGCGGTCCACTCCTCTTCGCCTTCCTTCTTCTGGTAGACGCCGACGGTGAAGTGGACCGTCATTTGTCGGCCACCTTCGCGGCAGCATCGATCGCGGCAGCGATCGGGTTCTCGTAGACCCAAAACTCGTCGAGCTTGTCGTAGCGGCAGCCGTGGCCTTGGTGCTCGATCGCCTCGAGCAAGCGCGTGACGGCCGCTTCTTCGAGACGCTGCGCGAGCTCCTTGTAGCCCGGCTCGATCTCGTCACCGCCGACGTGAACGCGATCGGCGTTGACGACCTGGTCGCGAAATGGCGAGCCGCGCGCGGGCTTCGGCGTCGGCGGGCCGGGCAGCATGAGCCACTCGATGTCGTTGAGCTCGGTGCGCTGCTCGAGCGCGTCGACCCAGATGTGGCACGGCTCGCCGGCGAGACCGGAGAACCGCTGCAGACCCGCTTCGAGCCCGAACAGCACGTCGGCACCGGCGCCCGAGATGCGCACGAGTGCTGCGTTCGGCGCGCGCGACTTCAGGTGCTCTTCCGCCCACGCACGATCGCGCGGTGGGCCCCACGGCTTGTCCCAGCCGGGGCCGGTATCGCCCCAGAGATGAAACGCCGCGCGCCAACCGCGATGCGCGGCCGCGGCGAGCACGAGCTCGAGCCACGCCGCTACCGCCGCGCGATGATCCGGCGTGTGCACCATGAGCGTGATGCCCGGTTTCTGCGGGCGCAGTGCGGTGACGAGCCAGAACAGGTCGCGGCGGAACTTGTAGCGCTGCAGCACGGCCGCGTCGATTAGATCCACCGCGTCGATGTCGCGCGCGAGCGCTTCGAGGCATAGCTCCTCGGCGGTGCGCAGCTCGCCCTGCGCGCCGGTCGCCGCCGCCCACAGCATCGATAATCGCGCGTGCTCGGTCGACAACCGTGCCAGCTCGGCGCCGGGCAGCGCGGTCTTGCCGTCGCGTTTGCGCGCCGCCGTCGCGAGCGTCCCTTCGAGCTCGCCGATCTTGTGATGCACGGCCTGTGCGCCGGC
>DATDCH010000339.1:0-20289 GCA_036524455.1 Kofleriaceae bacterium
TGATCAAGCAGAGCACGAAGACAGCACGGCCCAGCATTCCTCTAGTCTAGGCGAAGAATCGCTCGACGAGATCATCTGCTTTTCCGGCGTGGCACTCCGGGAACTCGGCGCGCGCTGCGTCATCGACCTCGAGGTTGAGCAGGACCCGGCGCGCTCCCGCATACGCCGCCCACCGTACGAAGCTGGCAGCCGGCTGCACCGTGCCAGATGTGCCGATCGCCACGAACAGGTCGCAGTCGCGCAGCGCACGCTTTGCCGCGTGCTCTGCTTCCGCTGGAATTTCCTCGCCGAACAGCACTGCGCAGGGCCGCATCGGCTGCCCGCAATGGGTCGGCTCCGTCGGCAGATTCTGTTCGGCACCACACTCGAAGCAGCGCCAGCGAGCGAGGCTGCCGTGGAGCTCGCACACGCGTTTGGAGCCGGCGGCCTGATGCAAGCCATCGACGTTCTGCGTGATCAGCAGGAAGTTGGCATGCGCGGGCAGGCGCTCCTCGAACGCGGCGAGCGCGCGGTGCGCACCGGTCGGTTTGACGTCGCGCGCGGAGCTGTAGAGCTGCCAGAACATGGCGCACGCTTCGTCGCGCCGGGTGCGCAGTGCCTCGACGTTCGACAGCGCGATCTTCGACGGATCGTTCCACAGGCCGCCCGGTCCGCGGTAGGTCGGCAGGCCCGCAGCCTGCGAGATGCCGGCGCCCGTGAGGACGACGATGTTGCGGTAGCCCCCGAAGTCACCCATGACTTCGTGTGTAGCAAACAATAAGGCTAGCGCCAGTCGGTAACGGCTTGGCGGAGCTCGCCGAGCCGAGCCTTCGACAGCGAGCCCACCGCGGCGAGCGCGAGGTGGGTGGGTGCGAGCACGTGCTCGGCGACTTTGACGACGTCGTCGATCGTGACGGCCTGGATTTGCGCGAGGCGCTCGCTGAGCGCGGGCGGCCGGTAGTAGAGCGCGGTGCCGCCGAACCAGCCGGCCATTGCCGCGGCGTCGTCGATCGAGGCGAGCGTCTCGTAGCGGTAGCGCACGCGCGCTTTGGCGAGCTCGTCTTGCGTGACGTTGCCACTGTGCAGACCGTCGAGGAGCGAGAGCAGCTCGCGCACGAGCGCGGGGACTTTGGCGTTCGCGGTGGCGCCGGCGATCTCGAACAGGGCGGCGTCGGCGAGCGGTTCGATCGCGGCGTGGATCGAATAGGCGAGACCCTTTTGATCGGCGAGCGTGTAGTGCAGGCGGGTCGACATGCCGTCGTCGAGCACGCGTAGCAAGGCGACGAGCGCGACGTATGCGGGATCGAGCTCGGGAATCGCGCGGAATACGACGGCGAGCGACGTTTGCGAGCCGGCATCGCGCACGTGATGGAGGCGCGGGCCCACGATCGCGGGTGGTGCGGCAGGCACTTCGGCGCGCACACCGGCGGGCATCGATGCGAGCGCGCGTGCGGCGTACTCGACGATGGGGCCGTGCTCGATCGGGCCGGCGACGCACAGGTTCGCGTTGCGCGCGCCGTAGAACGTCGTGAAGTGGCGGCGCACGTCGGTGGCCGCGAAGCGCTCGACGTTGGAGCGCGGGCCGATGATGCGCTGGCCGAGCGGGTGATCCTCGAAGACGAGGCCGCGCGCAATGTCGTCGGCGTTGATCTCGACGCCTTGCTCGTCGTAGTCCTCGTTGATCTCTTCGAGGATGAGCTCGCGCTCGAGCTCGATATCGGAGAACCGGGGGCTCGACAGCAGCTCGCCCAGCAAATCGATCGCGGCAGGCACGTGCGCGGGCTCGAGCGCAAGCTGGAACAGCGTGTAATCGCGGCCGGTCTCGGCGTGTAGCGTGGAGCCTAGCCGCTCGACAGCGGTATTGAGGGCAAGCGAGGTAGGGTAGCGCTCGGTGCCTCGAAACAGCATGTGCTCGACGAAATGCGAGAGGCCGTTGTCGTCGGCAGCCTCGAATCGGGCCCCGACCTTCACGAATAGCGCACACACCGCCGTATGGAGGTGGGGCAGCGCCACGGTCGTAACCGCGAGGCCGTTGTCGAGCGTCGTCGTCTCGACGGCCGGATCGAGCACAGAACACCCTTACCATGTGGTATCAAAGGGGCGATCCGATGCTCCTTAAAAAGATCGTGATCGCGGAAGACGACGACTCCATCGCGCACATGGTGAACATGGCGTTGGGGGACGCGGGCTTTTTGTGCCTGCGCGCCAGGGACGGCGACGAGGCGCTCAAGCTCGTCAAGGCGCACGATCCCGATCTCCTCGTGTTGGACGTCATGATGCCTCGCGTCGATGGGCATGAAGTTGCCCGCCGGCTCAAGGCAGACGTGATGTGGTCGCGTACCCCGATCCTCATGCTCACCGCGCTCGCCGGCGTCGACAACGAAGTGCAAGGCCTCGAGGCCGGCGCCGATGCGTACATGTCCAAACCGTTCGACCTGCGCGAGTTCGGCGCGCGGTGCAAGGCGCTGATCCGCGCGTCGCGACGCGAACGTGATCGCAACCCGACCACGAACCTGCCGGGCTCGCGCGCGATCGACGAAGAGATCGAGGGCGCGCTCAAGAGCGGCAACCGTACGTCGGTGGTGCACATCGACATCCTATTGTGGGACGCGTACGCCGACTCGATCGGCATCGCGCGGTCGGAAGACACCGTGCGTAACTTGGGTCAGTGGTTGCTCGAGGCTGCGCGCACCTCGTCGGGTGGCGGCGCGTTCGTCGGCCACATCGGCGGCAGCGACTTCATCGCCGTGCTCGCACCGGAGCACTGCGAGCAGTTCGTCAAGCAAGCGGAGTCCGCGTTCGACGGTCACCGCGCGACGCTGCCGGGCGACGCGAAGAACTTGGCTCTCGTGCTCGCGATCACGAACACGGAAGGGCTCACGCTCAATGGTGGTGCCGACGAGCTCGGTCGCCGCCTCGGCAAGGCGATGAAGGCTGCGAAGGCAGCCGGCAAGACCGGCCACGTGGTGTACACGCAGAGCTGACGACAGGTTTTGGCGTGCCGGAACCTGGGGATCGGTCATCGGATTCGCACGACACCGATCCGTTGGCCGACACACAATCTTCCGACGAGAGTCAGGCGAGCCCGACGCCCGGAGCCGGGGCGAGCGGCGTCAAGAAGCGCGTCGTGCACGCCGGCGATGTGCTCGATCGTTACGAGATCGTCGAGGATGTCGGCGAGGGCGGCATGGCGACGGTATTTCGCGCGCGCGATCGCGAGCTGCGCCGCGACGTCGCGGTGAAAGTGTTGTTCCCGCATCTCGCGCGCAAGCCCGAGGTCGTGCGCCGGTTTCATCGTGAGGCGCGCGCGGCCGCGGGCCTCGAGCATCGCAACATCCTGCGCGTCTACGACGTCGGCGGTGGCGAAGGGGAAGATCCGCCGTACATCGTGATGGAGCTGATCCGCGGGCACTCGTTGCTCGCCGAGATCGAGCGGCGCGGCCCGATGCTCGCGGAGGTCGTGGCGAGTATCGGTTCGCTGCTCGCCGATGCGCTGGCCGTCGCGCATGCCGCCGGCATCATTCATCGCGACATCAAGCCGGCGAACGTGCTGATCGCGGCGGGCGGGCGGCTGCTGCTCGCCGACTTTGGCGTCGCGCGGCTCGAGACCGAAGACTCGCTCGTGACGAAGACAGGCTCGGTGCTCGGCACGCCCGCGTACATGAGCCCGGAGCAGGCAAGCGGCGATACGGCGACGGCGAAGAGCGATCTGTATTCGCTTGGCGCGACGCTGTATCAGCTCGCGACCGGCTCGCTCGCGCACACCGGCTCACCCGCGCGGGTGATCGCGCAGATCATCAGCGGCACGTTCGTGTCGGCGGTGCGGCGACGCGCGGAGGTCGGTCCCGATCTGTCGCGCGTGATCGATCGGCTGATGGCCGCGGATCCGAATGCGCGCCCCGCGAAGGCAGCGGACATCGCCGCAGAGCTGCGCGCGATCGCGACGGCCGGTGGGCTCGGCGATCCGACCGACGAGCTCGCGGAGTACTTCGCCGAGCCGGAGCAGTTCGTCGCCGATCGGCTGCCGAAGATCGTCACTGCGGTCGTCACCGCCGGGCAGCAAGCGGTCACCGACGAGAAGCTGCCGCGCGCGATCGCACTTGCCGATCGAGCGAGCGCGCTCGCGCCTGACGATCCTGCGGTCGCCGCGCTCGTCCACACCGTGACCGAAGGCGGCAAAGCAAATCGGCGCCGGCGCGTGCTCGCGATCGTTGCCGGCGCCGCGGTGCTCGCCGGCGGCGCGACGTTCGGCGCGATGCAGCTGTTCGGCGACGAGCCTGCGGTGCCCGATGCAGCGCTCGTCGCTGACGGTGGTGCGACCGATGCGGCCGTCGCCGACACGACGCACGTGGTCGCGACGGCCGGCGACGCGATGCCGCTGCGCGACGCCGGATTGCCCGATGCGCCCGCACGCGTACCGCCCGATGCGGGGCCCCGCGTGCGCGCCGATGCCGGCACGCGCTCGCGCGACGCCGATGTGGCCGTACGCGCCGACGCGATCATCGCACTCGTCGCGATCGACGCGGCGCCGCAGGCCGCACCGGCCGACGCGGCGATGCCCGCGACGGGATTCATCATCGTCAAGAACGACACGTGGTGCGAGGTGTCGATCGACGGCATGCCGAAGGGCCGCAACTCGCCAACACCGATTCGCGTCGATGCCGGAACCCACACGGTCACGTGCGAGCAGACCGGCACGAACAAGTGGACGAAGCAGGTCAACGTTGCGGCCAACAAGACCGAGACGGTGTCGGGCACGATGCTCGGCATGATCGTGGTGACGGTCGGCGTCGACGCGGAGATCGACGGCGTCGGCTATACGCGCGGGATGGTCGTGAACCTCAAGCGCGGCCGCCACGATCTCGTGGTCGGGGGCGCCAAGCTGCGATTCGATCTGACCGGTCCATGCACAGTGCGCAGTACGCCCGAACCCGGCTGCTATTAGGCACTTCGACGGATTTCCAGAATCCGTGACATCCCTGTCGTGATCGCTGCCCGGGGCCTATGTGACGCTCTAGTGATTCGAGCACTTGCAGGTGGCAGGGTGGTTGCAGCACAACGGAAGCTCGTGGGTCGCTTCGCGCTCATCTCGTTGTTGGCCGTGTCTGGGTGCTTCTACACCGAGACGGTCAATCAACGTCCTTCGCTCGACATCGAGCAGGAGGAGCCCGAGCCCGGCATTCCGGTCTATCGCGAGGGCGACGTGACCCTGCGCGCGGTCTCGCACGATCCCGAGAATCACTTCGTGTGGTTTCAGTGGCGCGTGTACGCGTGCAGCGATCAAACCGATTGCGACCAGGCGCCGTTCGACGAGCAGTCGAGTAACTCGCCGTTCAAGATCCACGTCCCGAAGAGCCGCGTCGACAGCCCCGAAGCGGTGCAAGCGATCCACGTCTGGCTCGAAGGCCAGGACGAGTACGGCGCGAATGCGCGACCGGCGCAGCAGCTGTGGATCACTGTCGACGATCATCCGCCGACGATCGAGCTCGGCCAGTTCAGCGCCTACGACTTCGTCGTGACGGCACCGGTGCAGGTGATCGCGAAGGTCGATGATCCCGACGACGGGCCGTCGGTACCGCAGGTGTCGTGGAAGGTCTATACGCCCTCGAACCAACCGGCATACACGATCGTCGACGACCCGAGCGTCGTGCTCGACAAGCCTCCGCTGGACGACTTCTACGAGTACGGCAAGTTGCTCTGGCCGTCCGGGACGGGCAAGTACACCGTCGAGGTCACCGCGACCGACGGCATCGCACCGCCGACCGTGCAGACGATCGAGGTCAACATCGTCCCCGATCGCGCGCCGTGCCTGCGCACGATGACGCCGCTCGTCGCGGTCGCGCCCGCGGCACTGCCGATGTCGGAGCCGACATTGTTCCAGGTCCTCGTCGTGAGCGACGACCTAGATCCCTATCCGACCGCAAACGACGCTCACGGTCTGCTCGACACGCCGCGCTTCACGTGGTCGGTGCTCGCGCCCGGCGGCCCGCGCCAGGTGCTCTCCGGCGTGACCGGCAACAGCGTCGCGCTCAATCCGGCGAGCTACCAGCCCGGCGACATCGTCGAGCTGCGCGTCGAGATCGCCGACCGCAACCTGACGCCGATCACCTGCGGCGACGGCAACGCGACGTGCTCGGTGATCGCCGACAACGGCTGTCTGCAACGCCAGACCTGGCGCGTGGAGGTGCGGTGATGCGCAGCGCGCTCGTGATCCTGGTTCTGGCCGCAGGCTGCTCGATGGGAGCAGACGGCGGTAACACCCCGGACGCAACCAACACCTCCGACGCAGGCCCGGGCGACGGCGGCGTGCAGGGCTGCGCCATCGGCTACGATCCGATGGATCCGGTCGCGAGCTCGGTTCTGCCGATTCGCGCGTTCGTGAACGTCGTCAATCCGACCGGAATCCCGACGTACAGCTGGACGGTGACGCGCAACAGCAGTCCCGTCGCGTTCACGCAGCAAGCCGCCGATGGCTCGCAGATCGGCTTCATCGCTGCGACTCCAGGTCCGTACGTCGTGCGCGCCGACATCACGAACGTACCGTTTTGCAGCGAGACGCAAACGACGATCAACGTCGAGGCGCCGGGCGCGAACATCGAAGTGTTCCGGTTGCGGACCGTGCCGGCCTCGAGCGTTCCACCCCAGGAGACGTTGATCCAGGTCAAGGGCGGTGCCGACGCGGTTCGCCCGATCACCCTCCAGACCGGCCTCGATGCGATCGGCTTCGTCAAGAACAGCGCGACCTCTGCGAATATCGCCGCCTACCTCAAGTTCATGCCGCGCAGCATGCCGACCGCGTTCAGCGAGCGCTTCGCGTCGAGCGCGACCGGCTATTCGCTGAAGCTGGTGCCCCTCGATCACGACGTGCTCGTGATCCCCGGCGTGGCGGGTCTCGCACCCAAGCTCGTGACCTGGACGGCTTTCACGACCGACCTGCTCGTCGGCCCGGGCAACGTGACCACCGGAACCGTGCGTGGACCGAGCGGCGCGGGCTTCGCGGGCGCGAACGTGCAGCTCTACGCGGGCGGCGTACCGTCGACGTCCGCCACCACTGCCGCCGACGGCAGCTACTCGGTGCGCAGTGATTTTCCGACGGGCGCCACGCAGATCACCGTCAAGGTCACGCCGCCACCTGGGAGCGGGTTGCCGCGCCTCGAAGCGACGAGCGCGTTCAACCTCGCGAGCGCGCTCAACGTGACCTACGCAGCTTCGCTGACGACCTGCGATCTAGCGAACACGCCGGTCCGGCGCGGCGGCGTGAATCAGCCGAACGCGCAGGTCAACATCGTCGGCGGGCTCGCCGGTGTCGCCGGCTCGATCGGCGGCGTCAACGCGACCAACAGCGTGCGCGTCAGCGCGACGGCCGATGGTGCGGGTCAGCTGCCGTCGACGCTCGTCCCGCGCGGATCGCTCTCGGCCGTCACCGAGCTGTCGATGAGCGATCATGCGATCAGCGCGATCGACACGAGCGGTTGCAGCGTCGCGCAGATCAACGCACCCGCGATGACGACCATCAACGGCACCACGAGGTATCCGAACAACACCGCGATCGGCGGCGTGCGTGCCGAGGCCGAACCGATCGGCGTGCTCGCGCTCGCCGGCGTGGCGCCGATTCAAGTGGTCTCGAACGCGAGCGGTGCATTCGCGCTGCCACTCGCCGGTGGCGGTCGCTACAACGTGCGCTTCATCGACCCGCAGCAGCGCGTCGCGTCGCTCGTCGCCAACGACGTCGCGACCACTGGTGTCCCGACGAACGCGCTGATGCCGAAGGCACTCGCGATCAGCGGGACGGTCACCGCGGGCGCAAACCTGCTGCTCGGCGCGTCGATCCAGATCTTGTGCGCGACCTGCCTGGGCCTCGAAGCGGCGCGACCGATCGCCGAGACCGCAAGCGACAGCGTGGGCAAGTACCTCATCGCCGTCCCCGACCCGGGAACGATGTAGGATCGGCGCATGCGGCTGCTCGTGATCCTCTGCGTCGCGCTGCTCGGCTCGAGTGCGTACGCGGATACGATCGCGATGCTGCCGCTCGATGGCGAGAAGCGGCTCGAGATCTACGGTCAGCCGGTCGCTGCCGAGATCGCGCGCGCGCTCAAGGCGGCGGGCTTCGACGTCGTCGTCGTCAGCGCGAAGATGGAAGTGCCCGACACCGCCAACCTGATCGTCGACGGCACGATCAAGGCGGCGAAGGCGAAGCAGGTCGACGTCGCGATCCGGATCCGCGATCCGCGCGACGGCACCACACTCGAGACGCTGCCGGCCGCGACGACGCGCCTCGACAACCTCGACAAGGCCGCCGCCGATCTATCCGCGCGGGTCGTGCCGTCGGTGAAGACGCACCTCGAAGCGATCGCGAAGACGAAGGCAGCCGCGGTCGAGCACAGGCCGGTCGGCGAGCAGAAGCTGACGGTGCCGCCGAAGCCCAAGCCGCCGCAGGCTCCCGTCGTGAGCACGATGGTGACACCGCTCGGCGGCCCGCAGACCGCGGCGCTCGCCGCGCAGCTCGACAAAGAGATCGCGCTGTGGGCGGCGACGCAGCGCTACGAAGCGAAGGTCGTGCTCGAGGTGCTGACGTACTCGCCGAAGACCGGCACGGTGCCGATGGCGAAGGCGCGCGTGCGCGTCAAGATCAGCGACGCCGACGCCACCAAGTTCGATCGCGTCGTTCGCACCGATACGGTCGTCGGCGATGTGAAGTCGACGCCCGATGACCTCGCGGCACGCACCGCGCGCGAAGTGCTCGCGATCGTGCGGCCGCACTTGCGCCGCACATTGATGGGGCGGTGATGCGCGCGCTCGCGATCGTCCTCGTGCTCGCCGGTAGCGCCGCTGCGCAACCTGCCATCGCACCGTCATCCGATCCGGCCGTCGCGCTGCGCGAAGCGAACGCCGCGGCCACGGCGGGTGATTGGGCACGCGTGTCTGCAACCGTGCAGCCGCTGCTCCAGCGTCAGCTCGATCGCGCGGATCTCGCAGAGGCTCATCGGCTCGCCGGCATCGCCGCGCTCTACGCACAGCCACGCAACGACGCCGCGGCCGAGTATCACTTCCTCGAGTACCTGCGTATCGACCTCGATGGCCACCTCGATCCGGCGCTGTATCCGCCCGAGGTCGTGAACTTCTTCAACAACGTGCGCGCGCAACACTCCGCCGAGCTCAAGGCGCGGCGCCCGAAGGGCAAGCGCTATTGGCCACTCACGCTCGCGCCGCCGTTCGCGCAGTTTCAAAACGGCGACAAGGTGAAAGGCATCGTGCTCGGGAGCATGATCGGCGCGTTCGCGATCACGAACGTCACGACGTTCTTCGTGCTGCGCTCGTGGTGCACGCCGGTGTCGCGCGACGGAGGCGGGAGCAGCGTGACGTGCGACGACAACAAGGACCGCTCCCGCACCGCGACCACGCTCAAGGGGCTCAACATCGCCACCGGCGTGGGTCTCATCGTGACCTACGTGTACGGGGTGTACGACGGTATCCGCGGCTATCGGCGCGACACACGCGAGCGCGCACTCACTCCGTACGCAAGCTCAACAAACGGGACTGCGGTCATCGGTGTGCACTTGAATTTCTGAGCGAGTCGGGGGCTGCAGGCCATGGCTATGCGTCCACTGCTCGCTCGTGCAGACCGTCGACTGTCGTCGCGGTGCCGTGGTTTGTTGGCCTCTTCGTCATTGTGATCTGTTGTTGACGCGGATACGATTTCTTTCGGAGTGAGGCAGCCAGTCCCCTTTGGGAAATATCTGCTCCTCGATCGCATCAGCGTCGGGGGCATGGCTGAGGTCTTCAAGGCGAAGTCCTATGGCGTCGAGGGATTCGAGAAGATCATCGCGATCAAACGAATCCTGCCCACGATGGGCGAGGACCGCGACTTCATCAAGATGTTCATTGATGAGGCGAAGATCGCCGGGCAGCTCGCGCACGCGAACATTTGCCAGATCTTCGAGCTCGGTCGCATCGACGGCTCGCACTTCATCGCGATGGAGTACATCTGGGGCAAGGATCTGCTCCAGATTCAAAACCGGCTGCGCAAGACGAAGCAGCCGATGCCGATCCAGATGGCGAGCTTCGTCATCGCGAAGGTGCTCGAGGGTCTCGACTACGCGCATCGCAAGCGCGACCCGCTCGGTCGTCCGCTCGAGATCGTGCACCGCGACTGCTCGCCGCAGAACGTGCTCGTCTCGTACGAAGGCGAAGTCAAAGTCATCGACTTCGGTATCGCAAAGGCGACGAGCCGCAACTCGCGGACGATGGCGGGCGTGCTCAAGGGCAAGTTCGGCTACATGTCGCCCGAGCAGGTGCGTGGCCTGCCGCTCGATCGCCGCAGCGACATCTTCGCGATCGGCACGATGCTCTACGAGTGTCTGACCGGCGAGCGCCTGTTCCAAGGCGAGACCGATTTCTCGACGCTCGAGAAAGTCCGCAACGTCGACATCGCGGCACCGCGCGCGGTCAATCCCGCGATTCCGGAAGCGATCGAGAAGATCATCCTCAAGGCGCTCGCGAAGGACGTCGAGGATCGCTACCAGTGGTGCAGCGAGATGCTTGCGGATCTGCAGGCATATCTCATGGCTCAGGACGTCGTGTTCACGGCGAAGTCGCTGTCGAGCTGGCTCAAGGAAGTGTTCGCACAAGAGATCGAGCGCGAGCGCCAGCTGCTCGAGCAATACAAGCGCGTCGGTCGCGACGGCCTGATCGCGGGCGTGCCGTCGGCGCAGGCCAAGCTCGACGTCAACGAGAACCTCGGCGAAGCAGGCGCGCCCGAAGGCGACGCCACGATGCTCGGCGGCCCGAACTTCGACGATGTCGAAAAGGACACGGGCGCGGCGCCCGACGTGAACCAGCTGCCCGCGGCTGGGGGGCCGCGCGGCTCGGTACAAAAGAAAGGCGCTGCTGCGGCAACGCCGGTCGGCTACCAGGAAGACGAGGAAGGCGAGGGCGATTTCGGCGAGGAGGCTCCGACGGAGATCTTCGGCGAGACCGAGGCGCCTCCGCCGCCGGTGCAACAGCCAGCCGTCGGTCGTACGCCGTCAGGGCGCGACATCCATCAGCCGATCGGCCAACGGCCGCAGACGGTGCCGCCGAAGCCACCGCCGGGTGGACGCCCGAGCAGCGAGCGCCCGGGACAGGCGCCGCCGATGGCCGCGACCGCTGCGATGCGGCCGACCGCGATGGGCATGCAGGGTCAAGACGGTCTCGCCGCGACGGCGGGCGCCGGCTACAACCCCAACTCGTATGCGCCGCCGATCGGGACGCCGCCTGGTCCGCAGCCCGCGATGATGGGGAACGGCACGCCCGGCGGGATGGAACAACAACACCCCGGGCAGCTCGCTCCGCACGAGGGTCATCAACAACCGCAACGCACCGTGCTCGGCGTGCAAGCGCCGCAGGGGCTCGGCAACTACGGCGGTCAATATCGCGCGTCGCAACAGATGCCGGCGCAACAGCCGGGCATGCCGATGCACAACCCCCAGGTCGTGCAACAGCAGCCGGGCTATCCGGGCTATCCGCAGCAGCAGCAGGGCTATCCGGCGTATCCGCAGCAAGGCTATCCGCAGCAGTACGGTGGCTATCCGTCGGGGCCGATGGGCGCGATGGGCGCGACGCCGCTCGATCAAGGTGCGCCGATCCTCGAGGGCAAGCGTTCGACGCTCGTGCGTGACATCGGCATCGGCGTCGGCATCGCCGCGCTCGTGCTGGTCGGTTTCCTCGTCGTGAAGATGGTCGTGCTCGACGACGGTAAGCAGACCTCGAACCAATCGACGGGCTCGAAGTTCGCGACCGTGAAGTTGTCGATGCCGGCCGGCGTTGCGGCCGATATGTACGTCGACGAAGAGCGCGTCGCGACGGTGACGAGCGAATCGCCAGGCATTCCCGTCACCGCCGGCGTCAAGCACATCAAGCTGGTCGGCACCAACGGACTGTCTTGCGATGATCCGAAGGTGAAGCTCGAAGCGGGTAAGACCACGACGCTCGAGTGCAACTTCGGCATGACCGGTTCGGGTGGCGCTGGCTCCGGCGCGGCGGTGGGCAGTGGCTCGGCTACGGCTACCCAGGTCGCGCAAGGCGGCACCGTGGGCTCCGCGGGCTCTGCAGAGAAGCCCGTGGATCCCAAAGCGACCGATCCGAAGGCGACCGATGCGAAGAAGCCCGGCGACAAGGCCGATCCCAAGGACCCCAAGGCGACCGATCCCAAAGCGACCGATCCCAAGACCGACAAGAAGGACGCAAAGCGGACCAAACCGGGCGAGCCCAAGCCGACGGAGGTCAAGCCCGTCGATCCGAAGGCCACCGCAGCCGATCCGAACAAGGGCTACCTGCAGGTGTTTAGTAAGCCTCCGGCGAAGATCCTCATCGACGGCAACGACAGCGGGCTCAAGACGCCGATCTCGGGGCAGAGCCTGTCGTTGGCCCCCGGCAAGCACAAGATCACGTTCGTCATCGGCGATGACCGCTTCACCTATCCCGTGGTGATCAAGGCCGGCGTCACCGAGACGATGAGCAAAGACCTGCAGTAGGTCGCGCCGCGTCACCGAGACGACGAGCAACTCGAGCGCGCGGCTACGCTACGACTTGTTGCTCGTGTCGTGCTTGTTCTCGTGCGCCTCGAGCTCGTGCAGCTTTGCTTCGAGCTCGGCGATGCGATCGGCGAGGTGCTTGACGTCTTTGTTGACGCCCGCCCACGGATTGATCGCGTGCTGAATATCTTCGACCACGCCACGCACTTTGCTGTCGACCTGCTTTTGCCACTCTTCGAGACGATGCTTCGAGTGATCGACCCACTCGCGTAGCGCGGCGAGGCTCTTCTTCTTGGCGGCCGCTTCCGAGTCGGCGGTGGGCTCCTCGGTGGCCGTGGCGTCGGCGTCCTGTTCGCCGTCGGTGCCGTCTTCCTTCTTCTTACCGGGCAGAATGCTCTGCACGCGGCGCTGCGCTTCGGCGAACCACTCGCCACCGCTCTGGATGATGTTGCGCATCGCGTTGAGCGGGAGGAAGGAGCGTTGCTTCTTCTCTTCCTCGAAGATGATCTGCGCGAGCGTGACCGTCGTCAGATCTTCTTTTGTTTTGTTGTCTACGATTTTTACGTCATCGCCATTCCGGATCATTTCGCTGATCTGGTCGAGCGTTACGTACCGACTATGCTCGGTGTCGTAGAGCTTTCGATTCGCGTAGCGCTTGATGATCCGGGTGTCGGGCATGGCGCGCTCCTGAATGATTCCAAAGTTATCACGCACCGCGCCATCGCCTCAACGTGTCACACTGAAAGCGTGGGGCCGGACCTCATAATTGGGCGATTAAAGGCGATCCGGGAGCCGCGCATGCGGGTACTCGCCCTCGTCGGGGCCCTCGGGCAGGGCGATCCGGATGAGTGGGTTCAGGCCCTGAGCGCCATCGTGGCGCGGGCCCACCTCGTCGACGACGCCGATGCGATGGAGACCCTCCAGTGCCTGACCCACGCCGCGGCCGAGCCGAGCCTGACGTACGACCTGCGCCAGCGCCTGTACACGGCGGCGGTCGAGCGCAACCTGCCGACCATCGCGCGGCTGTTCTTGATCGCGTCACCGCAGGGCGAGCTGCCGCACCAGCTCACGAAGCAGCTCGGTCCCGAACGGCCGTTGCGCCCGAATGATTCGCGGCCGCTCACGCTCGGCGAGCGCAAGGCCCTCGCGCGTACGCATCGCCGCGACAAGCTCACGCTGCTGATCCGCGATCCGCACCCGCAGGTCGTCGCGATCGTCCTCGATAATCCGCACGTCACCGAGCAAGATGTCGTGAAGATGGCGGCGTCGCGCCCCGCGGTACCCGAGTCGCTCGCGAAGATCGCGGCGCATCCCCGCTGGAGCGTGCGTCACGCCATCAAGCGTGCGCTCGTGCTGAATCCGTCGACGCCGCTCGCCGACGCGATCCGGATCGCGACCACGCTGCGCGCGCCCGAGCTTGCCGAGCTGGCGAACGACGCCTCGCTCAACGAGCTGCTGCGCAAGCACGCGACCGAGGTGCTCGCGGAGCTGCAGACGCGACCGCGCGCCTGAGCTTCCAGAACATGCGCCGCAGGCCGGTTTAGCCTTCGGCCTTGTTCTTCTTGCGACGCACGACGACCTCTTCCCACTCGCCGTCGTCGCTCTTGGCTTTGTCACCGGCCGGCAGCTCCTTGGCTTTCTTGCCGGCCTCGAGCTCACCCGCCGTCTTCTTGTCTTCGATCTGCTTCTCGGGATCGTCGGTATTCGACGCCTTCTTGAAGTTCTTGATGCTCCGCCCCAGCGCGTCGCCAATACCCGGCAGCTTGTTAGCGCCGAACACGACGAGGACGATGAGCAGAATAATGACTAGCTCGCCCATTCCGGGCATGGGGGCTCCTTTGCTTCGCCCAATGTAGCACCGTTTGCCCCGGCGGCCGGAAATGTCCCTTAAAACTTGGAGCCAAGTTGTCGCTGCGCCTATCTTCCTCGTCATGCGCGCGCTTGCCATCGTGGCCCTTTGCACGACCGCGGCTCACGCCGAGCCGAGCCCGGCGGTCACCGCCGGCCCGCAGGCGGCACCACCGGTAGCGTCACAGCCGCCTGCGCTCGAACAGCAGCTCGATGGCAGGCGCAATATTCGCGGCTGCGCGGTCGGCGAAAGCTGCCTGCGCAGCTCCGACTTGCTGCGCGAGTACGAGCTCGAAGCGTTTCCTCCGCCGGGTGCAAGCCCGTGGCTCGACGAGCGCGCGCCCGTCGGTAGCCGGCTCGAAGCGAACGCGCCGCGCAGGGTGCAGAAGCCGAGCGAGCTGCGTCCCGATCAGGCGTGGCTCGACAAGCTCGTGCTGCCCGACTTGCCGGTGACGTGGACGCCGCGACTCATCGAGTACTTGCTCTTCTATAAGAACGATCCGCGCGGGCGCTCGATCATCGAGAGCTGGCTCGTCGCGCAGGGCCGCTATCGCGAGCTCATCCTCAGCCATCTGCGCAAGGCGCGGTTGCCCGATGACCTCTTGTACGTGTCGATGATCGAATCGTCGTACGACCCGGCGACACTGTCGTCCGCTGGCGCGCTCGGGCTGTGGCAGTTCATGCCAGAGGGCGCGCGCATCTACGGGCTGCGCCAGGACCGCTGGGTCGACGAGCGCAGAGATCCGCTCCGCGCGACGATCGCCGTCGTCGACTACTGGAAGGATCTGTATCAGCGGTTCGGCGACTGGGAGATCGCGATGGGTGCGTTCAATGTCGGCTACGGCGCGATGTTGCGATCGATCGCGCGTTACAACACGAACGACTACTACCAGCTGTGCGGCTACGAGAACGGGCTGCCATGGGAGACGTGCCTCTACACGCCGAAGGTGCTCGCCACCGCGATCGTCGGTAAAAACCGCGCGGTGTTCGGCTTCGACAAGATCAAAGAGCTGCCCGCGGAAGCGTGGGACGAAGTCGCGTTACCGACGAGCGTGTCGGTTTCGGTGATCGCGCGCGCGTCGGGCGGCAGCGAGACCGAGATCAAGCGGCTCAATCCGCACCTGCGCAAGGAACGCACGCCACCGGGCGAGACGAACTACGTGGTGCGCGTGCCTCGCGGCGCGAAGGCCGAGTTTGGGCGCCGGCTCGCCGAGCTCGCGACCGATTGGGACGGCATGGATGCGTATGTCGTCGCGCACGGCGAGCGGCTCGAGGATGTCGCGATGACGTTCGGCATCTCGTTGAGTCAGCTGCGCAAGCTCAACAGCATCTCGCGCGAGAGCGAGATCGAAGGCGGCACCGTGCTCGTCGTACCGCGGATCAGCGCGCCGGTGCGCGAGGCAAATCGCGCGAAGGCGAAGGCGAAGCTGCACGCGTCCGGCCCCGATCAAAAGGACGGCGAGCCGTTGATCGTCGCGGTACCCGACAAGGACGCGCAGGTGCCGGGCAGGCAGCGTGTGTTCTATCGCGTCGTCAGCGGCGACACGATCAAGAGCGTCGCGAAGGCGTTCGGGATCAAGACGGAGCAGCTCGTGACCTGGAATGCACTCGACGAGGCCGCGAAGCTACATCCCAAGATGGTGCTCCAGATCTTTGTCGCGCCCGACTTCAACGCCGATGCTGCGAAGGTCGCGCTGCTCGACGTCAGCGGGTGTGTCGTCGTCACGCGCGGCTCTGCCGAGCATCTCGATCTCGCCGAGGAGCGCACCGGCCGCGTGCGCACCGAGTACATCTCGAAAGGCGACGAGAAGCTCGCCGAGGTCGCGAAGCGCTACGGCATGGGCTCGACCGATCTCGCGCGGATCAACCGCATCTCGGCGAGCACCGTGCTCGCGAAAGGCCAGAAGATCATCGTCTATCAGGTCGCCGACCCGACGCGCTCCGAGCGCGCCGAAGAACAATGGAAGAAGATACCGAAGGCAAGACGTGCGAAAGTTGCTGCGCCGCGGCCACCGGGAGTGGGGAAGACAACTTCGGAGAGTGACGGTCCGGTCACCAAGCCGACGCAAGTCGAAGGAGACGAACGATGAGCATGACCCGAAAAGAATTTCTCGCGGCACTCGGAGCGGGCGCGGCTGTACTCGCCGGTTGCGGTGGTGACGATGGTGGCGGCTCCGACGGTGCGATCACCCGCAACTGTGCCGTGAATGGCACGACCGTCACGATCGACGCCAATCACGGCCACGTGCTGGCAGTGCTGGCCGCTGACGTCTCGGCCGGCGCCACGAAGACGTACACGATGACGGGCGGCGATCACACGCACATGGTGACCGTGACCGCCGCGAACTTTGCCACGCTGCAGAGCAACGCGAACGGTTCGGTGCAGGTGACGTCGACCAATGTTGGCGCGCACATGCACACGGTCACGATCATCTGCGCGTGATGGTATCGTCGCGGCGGAGGTAGCAATGACTCGACTCGTACTAGCTGGGCTGCTGCTTGCCGCATGCGGTGGCGACGACGGCGGCGGCGGCGGCACTGCCGATGCGCCGATGGTGGACGCCAGTGCCAACAAAGTCGTCGGTGTTACGTGCCCGAGCACGCCCGACGCGGAGATCACGATCAGCAGCGGTGGTGGCGCCTATATGCCGATGGCGACCATGGTGCCGGTCAACGCGGTCGTCAGATTCACGATGACCGCAACGCACGATGCGAAGCCGAACACGCTGACGACCACCGATCCGGGGCTCGTCGTTGGCTTCGGCGAGACGAAGTGCCTCAAGTTCACGGCAACCGGCACGTTCGGCTTCTTCTGCTCGGCGCACAGCTTCGCCGGCACCGTTACCGTCAACTAGAAGTCGAAGCCGACGGACATCGAGAGCGTGCGCTGCGACGCAGCGGTGTCTTTCGCGTCGCACGTCGTGGTCATCGAATTCGGCATGCACGGCGTGCTCGTCCCGGAGCGGTCATCGACCGAGCTGCCGGCGAGCGCGAGCTGCGCCTCGAGCGTGATCTGAAATACGTAGTACTGCAGCTTCGTGCCGAGGAAGAGGCGATGGCGCGTGATCGCGTCTTGGTCCTTGAACACGAAGTTGAGCAGCAGGTCATTGCTGCCGGCGACGAGCGGATCGACGTGCGGCGTCGGATCGATCACCTCGGAGCGCGGCACGATGATGAGCGCGTTCCAGCCGATGAACGGATCGAACCGCCACGTGCTGCCGACGCCCCAGTGCTTCGACACGACGATGTCGACCGAGGCGACCGTCAAGTCGAGCTCGCGCTGGTTCATCATGCGCGAGACCGCGCCGCGCACCGCGAGTGACGGAATCGGCAGCTGGTGGTAGCCCTCGTGCAGCGCGACCTTCGTGTAGAGCTGGCCCGTCCACGTGTGCGAATCGACGAGGTGCACCGCGCCGGCGCCGAACTCGAGGGACGGCACCGGGAACCACATGCCTTTGCGCGCGAACAGGCCGACCGTGCGCATCAGGCCGTCGCCGTGCGCGCCGGTGCCCGTGCCGCTCGGATCGTTCGAGCTCTCGAGCACGCGCCAGTACGACGCCGTCGAGTCGATCGTGGTGGTCGCGTAGTCGACGGTGAGCTGGAACCCGCCGAAGCCGAGCGTGTCGGCCGGCGTCAAGAGATGAGGTGCGAGCACGACGCCGAGCTGCGACGCCAGCGAGCGCAGCTCGAGGTTCTGGCCGACCACGCTCATCAAGTTGCCGCTGCCATCGGTGATGCGCGTGCCGAGCCGATTGAGCACGAGGTCGTTCTGATCGGCGTGAGCCGTTTCGGTCACGCAGAGCAACACAAGCGCGAGTCCGAGTCTCACGACTGCGAGCGTAACATCACCGCTTGCTGAACGTGAACGGGTAGCGGACCTCAACGCGATCGCCCTCGGTGAGCGGGGGGAGGGCGAGGGTCTGGAACGTCGAGCGCAGGCAGTCGTCGAAGGTTGCCGACAGCAGCTTGCCGCGGTCGTCGGCCAGCTGTTTGGCGTCGATGAGCGTGCCGATGTCGGGATCACCGGTCAGGGTCAGCTCGGCGACGATCTTGGTGGACGGCTCGGCGAGCTGATCCATCTCGGCCTCGTAGCAAGCGGCGAGCTGCGGCACGACGTCCTTCATCGCGGTGCGGATCTCGACCTTGAGTGTGGCGTTGCGGCTTGCCTCGACTGCCTCGGCCGGCAGGCTCGGCGCTGCGGGCGCACGCACCGCGCCGCGGGCCGGGCCCGAGCCAGCACCGCGACTCGCCTGCATGCTCGCGATCGCCTCGGCCAGACGTTTGCGCTCCGCGGGTGCGAGCTTCGTGACCTTCGCGATGGTGGTTACCGGAGCCTCGGGCGGGTCGGCAGGTGGCGGCTCGGCGGGCAGCGGCGGCGGTTGCGGCCGATCGTTCGAGGCGATCGTCGACGTATCGCGTTGCAGGTACCAGAGCGACGCCGCGATCGCGAGGATCCCGACGACGACGGCTGCTCGCTGCATGTTCACCGAGACACGGTCCGTCGTCACCTGTTGCATGTTACACAGCGGCATGCCCGAGTACGCGACGATCCTCGTCGATAATCACGGTCCGGTTGGTCGCATCACGCTGAACCGTCCCGACAAACGCAACCCGATCGGTCCGTCGACGTGCGGCGAGCTCGTTGCAGCATTGACAGCGCTCAAGGCGAACGCCGACGTGCGTGTCGTGATCCTGACCGGCGCGGGTACGGTGTTTTCCGCCGGTGGCGATCTGTCGGCGATGTCAGCGCCCGACGGTCCGACGGCGAGTCTCGTCGAGCTGTTCACCACGATGCACGAGCTCGGCAAACCGATCATCGCGATGGTCAACGGTCCCGCGCTCGCGGGCGGTCTGGGCCTGATGGTCGCGTGCGATCTCGTGATCGCCTCCGACACCGCCGTGTTCGGCACGACCGAGATCGCCGTCGGGCTGTGGCCGATGATGATCACGGCAGAGATCACGCGCTCGGTCGGGCGCAAGATGACGCTCGAGATGATGCTGACCGGGCGCAAGCTCGTCGCGTCGGAAGCGGCCGCGTGCGGGCTCGTCAATCGCACCGTGCCGGCCGGCGAGCTCGAGATCGAGACGATGAAGCTCGCGACCGAGCTCGCCGAGCGCAGCCCCGCGGCGATCAAGCTCGGCCTGCTCGCGTTCTATCGCTCGCAAGACATGGAGCTCGAGCCGCAGCTGCGTTACCTGCAAGCCGAGCTCGGCCGCGTACTGTCGCTCGAGGATGCACGCGAAGGCATCGCGGCATTCCTACAGAAGCGCAAGCCCGAGTGGAAGGGTCGCTGACACGATCCGCGGTCGGTCGGCATCGGAGCCCTATGACGATCCTGCGCATCGATCACGTGCAGCTGCCGATTCCGCCTGGTGGTGAAGCGAGGGCGCGCGAGTTCTACGCTGGCGTCCTCGGCCTGGTCGAAGTGCCGAAGCCCGAGCCGATGCGCGCGCGGGGCGGCATGTGGTTCGACGGCGGCATCCACCTGGGCATCGAGCCGGATATGCGGCCGTCGCTGAAGATGCACCCGGCGCTCGTCGTCGACGATCTCGATGCGCTGATCGGGCAAGCTCGTCGCAGCTGGCTACGAATGGAAAGATTCGGACGAGCTACCCGGCGTGCGACGCGGTCATACGAAAGATCCTTTCGGCAACCGTCTCGAGCTCGTCGGATCGTGATGAATACGTGGACCTCAAAGTAGTTCCGCTTACAGGCGAATTGTTAGCGGATATCGCCCAACTAGCCTGCTAACCTAGAAGCCATGTCGAGGGTCGGCGTCGCACTCCTCGTAGGAATGTTCGCGCTGGCGGGCACTCCGGTGGATGTCGACGGCGCCGCGCGCCGCACGAAGACGGCCGCGACCAGCAAGTCGGCGCTCGCGAAGAAGAAGGCGCGCGCGAAGGCCAAAGCGAAGGCGCGTGCGAAAGCGAAGCGCATCGCTGCCGCGAA
>DATDCH010000340.1:0-8550 GCA_036524455.1 Kofleriaceae bacterium
GTTCCATTCTTCGTGCTGCTCGCGCTGCTCGCGACCGCCTGGTTGCTCGCGTACGAAGGCATCATCGATATCGAGCGCTGGCGCGAGATCATCGCGACCTACGTCGATATCTAATCCTCGAGCAGCTTCGCGAATTCGACGGTCGGCAGCACGTCGCGGTTGCCGATCGCCGGCGGCGCGTACGGGACGTAGCCGTGGCCTTGCCAGCGCATCCACGTCAGGCTCGCGTCTTCGAGCGGAACGGGGAACCGGGCGAGCACGGAGTGCGGCCGGCCGTCGTCGGTGATCGACGCGATCTCGATCGTCATCACCGTGAGCTTGATGCGCTCGCCAACCGCGAACGGCCGAACGCGCGGCGAGCGCATCATCTGATCGACCTCGTGCAGCATGAAGCCGCGCTCGGGCGTGACGCGCAGCGTGTGAGCGTCGAGCCGTTCGAGCGTGACCGCGGTGGTCAGCGTCGCGAGCCAGTGGATGTGTGGCGGGCGAGGCGCGCTGCGCGAGCTGCGCGTGATCGGTACGTAGCCGACGAGCGCATCCGACGGAGCGCCCGCGATGATCACCGAGCGCGTGGGGTCGAACGGGACGGATGCCTCGGCGCGATCGAGCACGCGAGCTACCGCGACCATCGAGCGCGAGCGCAGCACGAGCAGCGGCGGCGCGAGGACGAGATGGATGATAAACAGCACGACCGCGATCGCGCTGACCGCCGTGCGCCGCAGCCGGCCGTCACCGAGCAGCTCGCGCTGGCGCACCGCCGCGGCGAGTAATTGCGCGACGAGACCCATCGCGCCGATGCTGATGAACGTCAGCAGGCGATCGGCGGGGAACGTGCTCGCGACCGGGACGGCGGCGAGCAGCATGCCGGTCGCGAAGAATCGCGCGGTCGGATCGCGGCGCAATAGGCGCGCGCACGCGAGCCCGATCGCGGCGAGCATCGCGAGCACGATCGCGAGCATGAGGCCCTGCACACCGATCACCGGGTAGAACGACGCGAAGTCCGACCACGGCAGCGCGAGCGCGCCGGCCAGCAAGAATGGCAGCCGCACCGACGCGGCGCCCGCAAACGCGACCGGGTCCGCGCTCGGATCGAGGTAGATGCCCGAGCCGAACACGCCGTAGTCGAGCTGCGTGTAGATCACGCGCCAGATCACGACGACGACGACGTACGGCGCCAGCGCGAGCGCTCGGTCGCGCCACGTACCTCGATCGAGCCACAGCGCGTGCGCCGCGATGTACGCGAGGATCGCGAGCGACGACTCGCCGGCACCCAGCGCGAGCGCGAAGGCGGCGGGTGCGAGGTAGCGGCCGTACGTCCAGCCGTCGCGGCGCCACCGATCGTGCGCGAGCAGTACCGGCATCGCGAGGCACAGTGCGACGAGTGCGTTGCGATTCGCGATCCAGCCGACGACGGGACCGCGTGCGTCGTCGAATGCGTAGAGCACGAGCGCGAGCACCGCGATCCAACGCTGCGCGATGAAGCGCCGGAAGCACAGCCACGCGACGATCAACCCGAGCGCCAGCCACACGAGGTTGTGTGCGAGCTGCGCGGCCGCGTTGTCGGGCCAGAGTGCGTGATCGAGCTGGTGCGTCGCCGACGAGACGGGCCGCCAGAACGACAGCTTCAGCTCCTCGTCGACCCACCACGGGAACATGCCGCTGTCGCGCAGCCGCGTGTTGTCGGCCGCCTGGCCATTCGCGAACACGAACAGGTCAAACGGGCGCGCGTGCACGCCGGCGATCCCCGGCTCGGCGCGCATGACGAGGCGGTGCAGGTGGTCGTCGGCAGTGAAGTCCGCCGTGATCGCCGGCGCGGCAAGCCCGAGCGCAACGGCGATGACGACCCACGGCGCGTGGCGCGCGCCGAGCCAGCTGACGATACGACTCACTCGCCTAGTAGTGTCGCTCTAGGATGTACCAGCCGAAAGCGCGAAGCATCACGCGTTGCAGCGACGGCTCGAGCAGCGGCTCGGCCTTCTGCCAGCCGGTCTCGACGAGCGCCTTGGCCTGGTCCGCGCACGCCGCGAGCGCGCCGCAGCTCTGCACGAGCTCGATCGCAGCGGCGATCGTGGCGGTGTCGGTGGGCTTGCTCTGCAGCGTCTCCCACAGCCACTCGCGGCGGTCCTTCGGCAGGCGATTCATCGCGATCGCGATCGGCAGCGTCACGGTGCCGTTCGAGATGTCCTCACCACGCTGCTTGAGATTGTTCTTGAAGCCGTTGAGGTTGAGCACGTCGTCCATGATCTGGAACGCGAGCCCGACCGCCTCGAAGAACTCGCCGACCGCGGCGATTTGCTCGTCGCTGCCGCCGCCGGCGACGGCGCCCATGCGCGCGAGGCAGCCCGCGGGTGCCGCAGTCTTGAGCCGGTGACACGCGAGGATGCGTGCGCACAGCTCAGCGCTGTCGCCGGTCTCCACGACACCTGGCATCAGCGAGCTCATGCCGCCGAGATCGATCGCCTGGCCGGCATGACCCGCGCGCATCGCGGCGAAGTACAGATCGTAGATGCGCAGCTTCTGTTTGTCCGTCAGCGCGTCGCTGTGCAGCTGGTTTTGCGTGAGGAAGTAGGCGGCCGTTCCCGAGTTGATCGCGATCGGCTCGCCGAAGGTGACGTGCGACGTGGGGCCACCGCGTCGCAGCGTCGACTTGTCCTGGACGTCGTCGATGATGAGCGAGCCGACGTGCAGCAGCTCGGGCATCGCGAGCCATTGGGAGAACTTGCGCGAGTCGCCGCCGACCACGTCGCAGCACGCGAGCGCTGCGTACGAGCGCCACGACTTGCCGCCGCGATCGACCATCTGCCGGATCGGGGCGATCAGTGTCGCCGCCATCGAGGCGCTATCGACGCCTTCCATGTAGTGGTCGAGCTCTTCGCTCGCGATCAGATCGCGGAGCTCCTCGTAGGTCGGCTCGAGCGGCAGCGCGGCCGCGGTCGAGCGGCGCACTTCCTTGCCGACAGCGCTGAAGAAATCATCGAGCGTGTCGATGTTCTCGAAGCCGCTGCGCTCGACGTACGCAACGCCGCTGACCTCGCGGCCCGCGATCGTACCGCGCACGGTGCAGCGACCTTCCCAGAACGCGGGCTTCGAGATGACGGTGATCAGCTCCTGATCGGCGAACGCGGCGTCGATCACGAGATCGATCGCAGCCGATTCTGAACGCATGTGCCAGCGCGTCGGATAGTCGTGGAACGTGCGCGTGGACGTCCACGTCTTCGTCGGCGTGAACGAGACATCGTTGATCGCACGCCGCGTGGAGTCCGGCGCGATCTCGATCAGCCACTTGCCGACCGTCTCCTTCGCGCGCACGTCGACGATCTCGTACGCCGAGTACTCGGTGCCGTTGTCGAGCTGGACCGCGGTCCAGTTCCAGCCGAGGTCGCGAATGCCGGCGCCTTCGCCCTGTTGCGGTGCGGCCGCGTCGGCGACGTAGCCGCCGAACTCGTGATCGTACCAACCCTGGCCGGTAGCGACCTTCGTCGTTTGGCCATCGACCGTGACCGAGCCGGTGACCGCGCAGCGCGGGATGAAGTAGTAGAACATCTGCTCGCCGGTGTTGCCGCGCACGACGCCATCGTCGCCGTGACGGATCGGCTGCTTCTGCGGCGCGAACACCAGCTCGCACGCGGTGCGCTCGTCGGCGTGCACGAGCCGCACACGATAGCTGCCGTCGGGTTGCTTCTCGAAGCTGCTGCTGCCGAACTGCACGTGCAACCGATCGGTCGCGACGCTCACGGGGCCATCGAACACGCGATCGGGTGTCGGCACTTGGCCGCGCTCGAGGATCACCTTCATCGCGCGATTGAGTCGCTCGTCTTTCGAGCCGCGCCCGTTCGCGAGGCGCTCGAGACCGAGCTCCGCCGCATTGTGAGCGACGCGCGACTCACCGAGATACGCGCCGGTCGACACGTCGCTCAGCGCCCACGTGTGCGAGTGCGCGTACTCGAGCTTGCCGGTTGCTTCGTCGGCGGCAGAGATGATCCGAAAGAACGCGGCAAACACGCCGAACGTGCGCCCGTCTTCCAGTTGCAGATGCCCGTTCACGTACCACCACTCGGTATCAGCCGCCGCGTGAGGCAAATCATGCTTAGCGAGGTCGATCGGGCCCCGCTCTGGCCACCAGGTAATGGACGACATCGAGGTTGGGACCGTCACACGACGCGCCTGACCGTTCAACGAACAAATCCTCTATGTCCTGTCAGCAATTGCGCAAATCGCGCAGTGCAATTCGAGTGCAGCAGATTACTTTTGGGCTCATGGCACTGACGATCGAGACGCTTGCGGCCGAACCGCGGTGGGGACTCGAGCGGGTCCGTGCGCTAACAGGACGCAGCAGGGGTGATCTTATGGGTCCGTGGGGCACGAACCTGACTGCCCGGTTCGGCCCCGACGCCGTCGGGCGAGTGCTCCAGCGGCTGCCTCCGCCGCTCGACGCAATCGCCCCGGTCCTGACCACGCGCGACTGGGTCCCGGTCTACACGCAACTGCTGCTGACCGAAGCGATCGTCGACGAATACCTCGCCGGCGACCTGCGCGCGCTGTATCCGCTGATCCTCGAGGACGCGCGCGCAGGGATGGGCAGCGTCCAGCGTTTGCTCGTGCGCACGCTCGGCCCGGGTCGCGCGATGAAGCTCGCGCCGGGCACGTTCCGCAAGGTGCACGAGCGCGGCAGCGTCGACGTCGATGTCAGCGGCACGAGCGCGCGGCTCCGCTTCACCGGCACGCCGCTGTTCGCGCACCCGACCTGGCGCGTGCTCCAGCTGTTTGCCACGAAGATGTTGCTTGACCTCGCGGACCGGCCCGGCTCGGTGACCGGCGAATCCGGCGGCGACGACAGCTTCGTTGCCGTCGCGAGCTGGTGAACCGGTTTTATCCTGCGACCGCAGCCAGGCCCGCGGCTCCTTCCCGCATGAACAAGCTTTGGCCGCTGGCACTTCTCTTTACGGGCTGTGTGATCGCCCCTTCTACGGGCGACGACGACGTCGATCCCACGCAACGCGACGTCGACCACTGGAACCAGGTCTCCGCCGAGCTCGACGCGCGGCGCACCGAGTTCCTCGGCAAGCAGGTGCAGGAGCTCGCGGCTGCCGGCACGACGCTGTACTGGCTCGACTTCACCAACGAAAGCCCGAAGCTGATGCACTACGACGGGCAGACGAAGCTCGGCTACACGTTCTCGATCGGCGGCGGCGACGACTACAACTACCGCGCATCGGCGAGCGTCGTCGTCACCGCCGAGCCGGGCAGCGACATGGTGATCTATCGCGCGTACTCGGCGACCGCGGCGAACCAGCCGCTCGGTACGACGTCGCTGCCCAAACCGGTCGGCGCGAAGTGGAGCGCCTACGCCGTCGACAGCGGCACCGTCTACATCATGGATGACACCACGCTGAAGCGCTGGCAGCCGGGTGGCGCGGTCACCACGGTGACGACGCTCGAGTCGGCGGGCGTGCAAGCCGGCGAGCTCTGGGACTTCGGTGTCGCCGGCAACACGATGGTGTTCATCGAGAGCGGCCGCGTGTGGTCGATGGATCTCGCGGCCAACAAAGCGACGTGGCTGATGAACATGACGCAAGCAGGTGGCAGCGTCGACTTCCGTCCCGACGGCGTGCTGTTCGATACCGCAACGGGGCTGGCGTTCTACGACTACGCGCAGAAGCAGCTGATCGATCTCAAGGCGAAGATCGACGCGAACCCGTTCAAGATCAACGACACGTTCGCGAGCGGCGCGAAGTTCAACCAAGACTTCACGCGCTACAAGCAGTACGCGATCTACATCGGCAACATGGGCCTGTTCGCCTACGACATGAAGGCCGACAAGATCACGCCGCTGCTGCTATCGCCGAACAAGGCCGAGATTCGAGTCGACTATCGTTACCCGGTCGCCCTCGATAACGGTGAAATGTTTGTCACTGGGCTCACTAGTACGAGTGGCGCAACCGGTGCGGACGGTCCCACGTACAAATTGGACCTGCGAACGATCGTTCAATAGTACGCGCGGGCTTGATAGTCTGGGTTGGTGCTTCGTCGCGCATTGCTCTTCGTCTGTGTCGTGGGCTGTGGTGATCCGGTCAAGCCGCTCGACACGGCGGCACCCGGCGTCGTCTTCACGTATCCGATCAACGGCCAGGTCGACGTTCCGCTCGGCTCGCGGATCGTGATCACGTTCTCGGATCCTGTCGTCGAGAGCGCGGCCGCGAGCGCGGTATCTCTCGTCGGACCCGCCGGGCCGGTGAGTGCGGAGGTGACGGTCAGCGAGAACGGCAAGACGGTGAGCGTGACGAGTGACGCGCTCGCGGCCGGCGCGACGTACGGGGTGCAAGTTCAGAACTCGCTCGCACCGGATGCGCAGAACATTCCGGGCAGCGGTCCGTTGTTCTCGTTCACGACGCGCACGGCGCGCCCGCGCGCGGCGGCGCCGACGCTGGTCGCGGTCAACGGCGGCGATCCGACGAAGATCGGCAGCGCGTTCCGGCCGATGTTCGAGACCACGACGCTGCGCCTGCTGTTCTCCGAGCCGCTCGATCCGCGCAGCGTGAAGCTCGGCGCGGGCGGCATCGAGCTCCTCGACGCCGCAGGCTCGGCGGTACCGGCGACGCTGGTCTCGCACGGCATCCACGCGTCGATCGATCCGAAGACGGACTTGAAGCCGGGCGCGAATTACACGCTGCGCCTCGGCAACCAGCTGCTCGATCTCGGCGGCCAGGCGCTGCCCGCGATCTCGATCCAGTTCGTGCCGACCGACAGCGGTGGTGCAGCTCCGATCGCGCAGGTGCTGCGCACGCGCGGGGACGGCGATCCGGGACCGGCGGAGTCGCGCTCCGGCGCGGTGCCGAACGAGATCGTGATGGACAAGCCGCTGATCGGTCGCGAGACCACGCAGCTGCAGCCGAGCGCGCTCGCGGCAGAGCTCGGCGATCCGACCGTGCTGGGCGGTCCCATCGCGTTCACGCTGCGCAAGGGCCAGCGCCTGGTGTCGACCGGGCTCGACATCAAGCTCGGCGGCGAAATCCCGTCGGGATTGTCGACGGGCGATTTGCATATCGAGCTGCTCACCGATGGCGGTGGCCGCATGTATCGCAACCCCTATCAACCTGCCGAGCAGCGGCCGGAGAACGCGAACGCGCCGCTGTACGTCGATCTCAGCCTCGACCTCGCGATCTATGCGACCGACGCGACCGGTAACGCCACGGTGACGCAGACCGTCCTCGGCTTGCAGGCGACCGGCACCGCGATCGCGACCGATGGCGTGCTCGCGATCGAGCAGGTCGCGTCGATGGAGATGGGCCTGCTCGGCGTCACTGCGGCGCCGGCGAACATGGTGATGGAGCTGATCACCGACGCGACGACCGCCGTGCCGAGCGACACGAAGGCCCCGGCGCTGATCTCGAGCATGCCGGCGATGAGCAGCGAGCAGCAGGTCGATGCCGGCATCGAGCTCATCTTCGACGAGCCGATCGATCTCGATCGCGCGCGCGCCGGCGGTCTGCGACTCGAGGACACGGTGAGCGGGATGATCCCGATCGCGATCGAGAGTCACGGCGCGGCCGTCGTGCTGCGGCCGCTCACCCAACTCGCGTACTCGCGGGTGTTCCGCATCGTGTTCAATGACGTCGCCGACGTCGCTGGCAACAAGCTCACCGCGAACAACCTCAGCTTCATCACGCCGGCGCTGATCTCGACGGGCGTGAGCGCGACGGTCTCCGCGGTGCATCCCGGCGTCGCGTGCTCGTTGACCGGCGGCAGCGCGACGACCCCGGGCCGCTGCGCCGGTGGGCTCTCCGGCGACGATCTGTATCGGCCGTTCACGATCGGCGCCGACCAGCCGATCGAGGTCGCGTTTACCGCACCGATCCGGCGCACCGCGGTGACGCGCGGTATGGCGTGCAACACCGGCAACGTGCGCGTCGAAGAAGTCGATGCAGCCGGTACGTGCACGAGCGCAGTGCCAGGCACGTTGATCGCGCGCGACCGCTCGCTGTCGTTCATCCCCGATCAGCCGTGGACGACCGGCAAGCGCTACCGGCTCACACTCGTATCGGGCGGCAACGACGGCTGCGACACCGGCGAGCTCTGCGGTCTGTCCGCGGCGGCGAACTTCGATCCGCTGGCGGGCATCGAGGGCGGCAACGGCGGCGGTCCCGCGCTCGCGATCAACTTCGTCGGTGCCGATCCGAGCGGCGGTACGTTCATGATGACGAGCCCGTTTCCGTTCACCGATATCAACGGCTCGGGCTTCCGCGACAGTAGCGAGCAGCTCCGCGACGACAACCGCGCCGCGCTGCGGATCGTCGGCACCACCGGTGACGTGTCGAGCGCGACGTTCACCGGCGCCGACTGCGTGCCCGCAACCCCGGAGCGCGAGAACTGCATGTACCTCGTCGGTTCGATGCCCGTCGACATGGGCGAAGTGACGACCACGTGTCCGCTGCCGGGTGGCGCCACCGCGCCACAATGCGTGCCGGTTCGGCTCGCGGCGCAGGCGATGTACGGCACGTCGGTGCAGATGGACGCGAATGCGGGCATCGGCATCACGACCGATACCGGCAT
>DATDCH010000341.1:0-7220 GCA_036524455.1 Kofleriaceae bacterium
TGCAAGCGGTCCAGCATCTTGCGCTCGGCGTGCGCGAACACGTGGTCGACGACGGCCATCCGACATGCAGCCCGGTAGATCCCGCGGCGCGATTCCGGATTCAGATTCTTCATGTACAACTCGGGCAACTCGACGCGCTGATCGAGAAAAGCGGTCGCCGCCTGGCGCTCGTCACTGGTCAGATCGGCGCTGCGAATCAGCCGGCGCATCCCCTCCGCCTCGGCCTCCGCGAGTAGGCCGTCGGCCCATGCCACGGCAGCCCACACCCGGATCACACTCAGAATCTGCGACTCGGCCATGGTCGCAACGATACACGATTTCTCAGACGCGTAGCTCGAGCCCGATCCGCTCGCGGACCAGGCGAATGAGAGTGGCCCGCAGCTCCTCTCCGCTCTTTGAGGCAATCCACGTACCGCTTTCGCCGGGATCGAAATGCCATGCCGAGGCGACCGCAGCCATCCAGATCTGGCGGGCTGCCCGGTGGGCATTGATCACGATCTTCGTGCCATCGCGCAGGTCTAGGCGCAGCACCCCGTCACTCGTGGATACCTCGACGTCATCGGGATCGATGTCGGCAAATGCATCCTCGATAGTGCGTAGCTCCTCGCGAGCCACATGATCGAAGGTAGCGTCGTCCATCCGCACCTTATAGCGTTTTTTCGGTAGTATGAGGTCAATGGGCACTCCGTCGGACCTTGAGCTCGACTTACCCGAGCCGGTGGAGAAGGAAGGGCACGAAACGCTGTTGCCATCGGTGACGCGCTCGATGCTCTCGACCAAGAGCTTCGTTGGCGACATCGATCCCTTGCCCCCAACCCCGTCTGCCACGGGCTCGGTCGCTCCGTCGATCACCGATGCCGTCATCACCGAAACAGAACGCCCCCGCGGTGCACGCTCGGGTGACATCGTCGGCGGTCGCTACGTGGTGGAAGGCCAGCTCGGTCGCGGTGGCATGGGCCGCGTGCTGCGCGTGCGCCACTCGGCGCTCGGCAAACCGTTCGCGCTCAAGCTGATCAAGTCCGCGATCGCGACGAACCCGAAGATTCGCGAGCTGTTCTATCGAGAAGCTCGGCTCGCATCCGCACTGACGCACGACAACATCTGCTCGATCGTCGACTTCGGTCAGGATGACGTATTCGGCCTGTTCATGATCATGGAGATCCTCGAAGGCCAGACCGTGCATCAGCGCTTGCGCCACAGCGGTGGTTTCACGGCGAAGGTCGCGTGCGACGTGATGTGGCAAGTCAGCGATGCGGCGCGCTTCATTCACAGCCGCCAGATCCTGCACGGCGACATCAAGACCGAGAACATCTTCCTCGTGCGCACGCCCGCGCAGCGCCGCCTCGTCAAGCTGCTCGACTTCGGTCTGTCGCGCGCCGACCTCGGTCACACCGAAGGTGTCGACGGCACGCCCGAGTACCTCGCACCCGAGCGCATCGACGGCGCGCCTGCGTCGCAAGTGAGCGACGTCTACGCGATGGGCATCGTGTTCTTCGAGCTGCTCACCGGCAAGCTGCCGTTCGTCGGCGACACGAAGGAAGTGTTCAAGCAGCACAAGAAGTATCCGGTGCCGCTGGCGAGCCAATACGTCGAAGGCGAAGCGCTCGACGAGCGCGCCGATCAGATCATCGCGCGCGCGACCGCAAAGGATCCCGCCGAGCGTCATCCCGATGTCGCCGCGTTCATGTACGAGCTACGCACGCTGATGGGCATGCTCGGCATGGAATCAGGCGGTCGCCGTCGCGCCGTCGCGCCCGACGCCGCACGCGAGCGTCGCGAGTACGATCACCGGCTCAAGGCCGCCGCCGAAGTGTTCGGTGCCGTGCCGCTGCCGATGGCGTCCTGCGATCCGGAAGGACGCGTGCGTGCCGCGAATCCCGCGTTCCTCGAGTTCCTCGGCTGCGGTGGCATCGCCGGTGGCTTGCAGCTGCGCGACTCGGCGCTGCCCGAGGTGTATCCGACGCTGTTCGAAGACCTCGAGTCGGTCGCGCAGACGCGCCGCCCGATCAAACGCGTCATCTACCTCAACGAGGGTGGCGATCGCGTGATCGAGGCTGCGGTCGTGCTGTCAGCTGCGCCGAGCGCCGCTGAAGTGACCGCCGGCGAGGTGCACATCGTGCTGCACCCGCTGCGCTCGCTCCTGAGCTAGCGCGCTGGTCGAGCTCCCCGGGCCAGCGGCTAGAAGCCGAGCTGGATACCGAGGTTCAGGTCGACGCCGAAGCCGTGATTGAGAACGGGTGCGGGGCCAATGGAGTCGACGACCGCGATCGCGCCGAGCGCAGATAGGTCCGCCATCACCGACACGGTGCCCGACAGCCTGCGCGTGAAACCGACGCCACCACCGACGAGTAGCGGGCCCTGCGCGACGATATCGGTGTCCATCCCGGGCTGCGAGTTGTCGAGCTTGATCGTGTTGCGCAGGATGCCCGCGCCAACCTGCCCCATGACGCGCAGGCCGTCGCCGCTCGCCGCCAGCGCATAGCGCACGCGGAGCACGCCGCCGGGCGCCGCGGTTGCGTGACCCTCGACGTTCGCGCCGATCGGCAGACCGAGGCGCAGGGCGGCGCCGATCGACAGCTGCGGGCTGACGAAGTAGCCGATTTCGGGCTGCAGCACGACGATCGGTCCGCCGAAGCAGCACGCCTTGACCGTGTTCATGCCCTCGGTCTCGCCGCTGACGTAGCCGGTACCACCGCCGCCCGCGATCGCGATCATCACACGCGCGCGCTTGGGACCGACGACGGTGACGTTGCTCGACACGCTGCCACCACCGCCGCCGCCGCCACCGCCGCCGATCGGGTCTTCGTTATCGCCTGCGCCACCGGCTGCGGCAACGCCGCTGATCTCGATGATGTTCGGCGAGCCCGACGAGCCCTTCGACGCGGCCGGCTTCGGGCCGTCGGCGTACGCGGCGACGTAGTAGTGGACGAGCGAGCCCTTCATCGCGGCGGACGGGATCGCGCCCGTGTACTTGCAGTCGCCTTCCTTCTTGAGCTTGACCTCGGTGAAGTCGGTCGCGCCTTCGACGCGATAGAGCACGACGACCTTCGTGGTGCCGGCAACGTCGGCACCGACGAGCGCTTCGATCGGAAGCGGCGCGCCGGCCTTCGCGGTGTCGATGATCGAGTGCTGCATGCCCTGCACCGAGCTGCAGTCGACGCCGCTCGCGACCGCAGGTGCGGGCTCGGGCGTCGCGCTTCCGCCACCGCCGCTCGCTTCCTTGCGCACGGACTCGAGGAGCTTGGACATCTCGTTCGACTTGTAGGCGGCGTCGATCTGGATTTTCGGATCGATCTGGACCGCGGACAGGAACGACAGCTTCGCGCCGTCGGTGTCGGAATTCGCGAACTGCACGATGCCGAGCGAGAGGTGCGCCTTGGCAACGACGGGATCTTTATCGAGCTTGGACTTCTTCGCGATCGAGAGCGCTTGCGTGAGGGACTTACGAGCCGCGTCGTAGTCCATCAGGTCATAGTTCTCCATCGCCTCTTTGATCTTGGTCTGGATATCGTGTTTCGGACTCCCAGCGTCCGCGATTCCGAAGCCGAACAAGATCGCGACAACAGCGACAAGACTGCGTCCCCTCATGTGGGTGTCATAACAAGAAATCCGGGGTCGTAACGCGCAAAAAACCTAACCTCATGGGGATCGAGGCGAATTGCACAACCTGTCCCCGCTCGCCGCTTCGCCCACCTGGCCTTAGCGCCCCCGAGGGTGAGCCCTCAGCGGTCGGTAATCACGAACTCGACGCGCCGGTTCTGTGAGCGGCCGTCCTTAGTCCGGTTGTCGGCGATCGGCACGGTCTCGCCGTAACCCTTCGGGACCATACGGTCGCTGCTGACGCCCTGCTTGATCAGGTACGCCCTCACGCTCTCGGTGCGCTTCTGGCTGAGCTTCATGTTGAACGCGTCATTGCCGACCGAGTCCGTATGACCCTGTACCTCGACCTTGATCGTCGGGTTGTCCTGCAGCGCCTGCGCGACCTCGTTGAGCAGCGGGAACGAGACGCTCTTGATCGTCGCCTTGTTGAACTCGAAGAAGATCGTCTGCTTGATCTCGATCTTCGTCTTCGTCACGACCACGTTCGTGTACTTCTTCGGGCAGCCGTCGGGCGCGACGCCGAACTCGAGCGGGCACTTGTCGTCCTTGTCGAGGAACGTGTCGTTGTCGTTGTCGACATCGGGGCAGCCGTCGTCGTCCTCGAAGCCATCTTTGTCTTCGGGATCGTTCGGGCACTGATCGACCTTGTCAGACAGGCCGTCCTTGTCGTTGTCGATTTCGGGGCAGCCGTCCTCGTCCTCGAACTTGTCGGCGTCCTCGGGATCCATCGGGCACTTGTCGACGGGATCCTTGATCCCGTCGGCGTCGTTGTCCGGATCGGGGCAGCCGTCTTCGTCCTCGAAGCCGTCCTTGTCCTCGGGCTCGTCGGGGCACTTGTCGACGTCGTCGCGCAGGCCATCGCCGTCGCGGTCGCCCGGCACCTTCGGCCCCTGGTCGGTGCACTTGTCCTTCGGGGACTTCTCGATCGCGAGCCGCGCGTTCGCCTCGGCGATCGCGGCGGTGCGCTTGCCGTCGTGGTAGTTGCCTTCGTCGAGCGCGTGGATCGCGAAGTCGTTGTACGCCTCTGCCATCGCGAGCTCGATGGGCGCGCACTTCATGGCGCCGTTTGCGCGCGCCTCTGCGATCAGCGGCACGGTCGCGGTGGTCTGACGGCGCACGGCCTGACCGGCACAACCGACCAACACGAACAGCGCGACAAAGAGCTTCATCATTCCTTGGCCGGCGCCACGCCCGAATCTGGTGCTGAGTCTTTGGCGGGCGCGAGCTCCTTCGTCGGATTGACGGGACGCTTGCTCGGATCGCGCGCAGCAATCTCCGCTTCTTCGGCGGCCTTGTCGGCCGCTTCCGACGACAGCCGCCCGAAGTGATTGGCGCCTTGGTAGTCGGCGTGCGCCGCGACTTCGCGCGCCATGTGGAGATACACGACGGCGCGGGTCCACCAGTACGGGCTGTACTTCTCGGCCTGCAGCTCGCGCGCGCGATCGACCTTCTCGGCGGCGCCGTATGGCACCTGCTTGATGTACGCAATGGGGCCGCAGCCTGCCAACAAGGCCAGCGCGATCACCCAGGCACGCATCGCCGGCATCATATCACCGCGCACGAACCCGCCGCCCGTCCCGGCCCAACTCGATCGCGACGTAGATCGCAGATCCGAACAGCGCGATCAGCGACACGACGAACGCCCAGCCCAGCTTGACCGCGAACAGCGACACGCCCTTCTTCGCGTCGTAGCCGGGAAAGTCCGCGGCGGTCGACAGCCGGCTGAACCCGGCGGCGACGAGCACCAGCAAGAACAGCGCGAGCGCACCGGCTGCGTAGAGCAGCGCACCCGAATAGCCCTTGCGGATCGTGAACGACGAAATGTACCAGCCGCCGATCACGAGCGCCGCGTGACCAACCATCAGCGGCAGCACGAAGATCGTCGCGAGCTTGCTCGGGTCGACCCAGTACAGCCATGCCCAGGCCGGGTGGACCGCGTAGAAGTACAGCGCGATCGGCGCGACCACGGCCGCCGCATGCAAGGCGACGAGCGGAAACGCAGGCGACGCGAACGGGCCATCGGACTTGATGCGGTCGCGCGCGATCAGCGCGAAGCCGATCCCGAACAGCAAATTGATCAGGGCGACAACGGGAATGGCGCAGGCCCTCCGCAGTGAACCTACTACGTCCCGCGCTGGTTCGGCGCGCTGCGTTACCGGGATCGTCAGCCTTGTCGCGCGCTAGGAGCAGGCCCCGCGCTGGCGTGTCTCGTGGCGCGCTACGAGCCGGACCGGCGCTCGACCGGCGGCGTGCGTTTACCGGTATCGGGGTCGGGCTGGTCGTTGCCGAGCAGCTTGCTCGCGGCGGTGAACTCGACTGCAGGCGACTTGCCCTCGGGCGCCGGCGTCGGCACGTCGATCTCGCCCGCGACGAATGCGTTCTCCGACGAGATCGAGCCGCCGCTCGGCACCACGGTCACGCCTTCGACGGGGGTGCCGTCGTCCTGGTTGACCGCGCCGGTCTCGGCGTCGTCGAGTGGGCGCACCGCAGCCGCGACGTTCGTGACGACCCAGTCGTCTTGCGACGCGGGCGCTGCGGTGAGTGCCGATTGGGTCCACGCCTCGCTATCGGCGCGCGGCTTGGGAATCGGCGGCGGTGCGACTGGAGCGCGCTCCATCGTCTGGTCGGCAGGCGGCGGCGGCGCGACGACCGACTCCGAGCTCGTGTGCCCGGTCGTCAGCGCGTCGAGCGCCTCGGGGTCGAGCTGGTTGAGTGCGGTGTCGACCGCAGGTGCCTGCGGCGCTTCCTCGAACACGGTCGCCTCGAAATCGTCGTCGGAGAGCATCTCGATCTTCGGCGCGTCGTCGTCCTCGTCCTCGGAGAACTGCGCCGCGAACCGATGCGCGACAATCGAATACGCGTTGCGCAGCGCGCGGCGGGCGGCGCTCGCGGTGAAGTCTCGGCGCACGCGCTCGTACGCGGCCATCGCGATCCGATCGCGCAGCGCCGGTTCGCCGATCAGGCGCAGCACCTTGCGGGCGAGGTCGATCGGGTCGCCCGGCTCGAACAGCAGCGCCTCGCGCCCGTTGTCGACGACGAGCGCCACACTGTCGCGGCGCGGCGCTACCACCGCGCGCCTGCACGCCATGTACTCGAGGATCTTCGTCGGATACACGACGGCGGGGTTCGGCGTGAGCGCCGCCGCGGCGGGTACCACGCACACGGTGGCGGTCGCGATCAGCGCCGGCAATTGATCGTGATCGACGGGGCCGAGCAGCTCGATCTTGTCGGCCAAGCCGAGCTCGCGAATGCCATCGCGCAGCGCCTGCTCGAACTTCGGCGCGATCATCGGCCCCGCGAGGATCAAGCGCGCGTCGACCTCGCGCACGATCGACGCCATCGCGCGAATGAGCACGCGGACACCGCGGCCCGGATCGATCGAGCCGGTGTACAGAATCTTCGGCGGCCCGCTCTTCGTCGCTTCATCCCAATCGAAACGATCGACGTCGACACCCGGCGGCGACAGCAGCACGCGCTCCGGCTTGCCGCGGCCCTGCAGCGCCTTGACGGCGGCCAGGGTCGGCGCGAGCACGATGTCGCTCGCGAGAATGCACGCCTCTTCGTCACGGCCGTACTGCGCGTCGAGCTCGGGATCGAGCGTGGTCTCGCCGAGCGGCGAG
>DATDCH010000342.1:0-13432 GCA_036524455.1 Kofleriaceae bacterium
GGTTGATCGAGCGCGCGCACGACCGCGTCGTTTGGCGGTTCGTGCGCTACGCCTTCACCCTGCGAGCCGATCACTCGCTAGACGCTATCACCGGGTCGGCTTCTTGCCACGCTCGATCAGGTTCTTCGCCTGGTAGACGACGCTCGACCACACGTCGTGCCACTTGCCGTTGGCAACCTGCGCGAGTAGTGCATCGCCTTCCTGCGTCCGGCCAAGCGCGATCAACGCCTGCGCCTTGCGCAGTCGCGGCGTCGGGTTCGTCTGATCGATCACGATTGCCTGCTCCCACAGCGAGAGCGCATCGGCGACCTTGCCTTGTTGCTCGAACGAATTCGCGACCGTGATGTAGCCGCTGCTCGACCACGGATCGCGCTCGATCGCCGACGACAGCTGGCGCCACGCACCGGCCGGATCGCCGGTGTTGAGCAGCAGCGTGCCGACCTGGGTATCGATCGATTCGTTGCCGGGATCGATCATGCGCCAGCGCTCGGCCCACGCGAGCGCGCGGTCGACCGCTTGCTTGCGTTCGGCGCCGCGGCTCTGCATCGCGAGCTGTTGCGCGAGCCCGATGATATTCGCCAGCTCGCTGCGCACCATCGGCAGCTCGACCGGCTCGTTGGCGCCTGCCTCCTGTGCTTTCTCGTAGTACATCAGCGCATCGGCGGTGCGGTTCTGCGCGCGCGCCATGTCGCCGGCCATCTGATAGAGCTCGCGCGTCGGCGTGGTCTTCAGCATCGGCTCGATCAGCGTCTGCGCGTAGACCTGTTGATTGGACTGAATCGCGAGGCGAGCGACTTCGAGCTTGCGCTCGGGGTCGTCGCCGGCGAGCTCCGCAGCGCGCGCGAGCACGCCGACCAGATCGGCCGGGTGTTGCGTCGACAGCGGCACGAACGCCATCACGTGCGCGAAGCTGTCACCGGCGAGCACGCGGTCGCGCAGCGTCGCGTAGATCATCTGATAGCCAGCCGTGCCGGCGCGCGAGTAGCTGAAGACGTACGAGCTGAGGTTGTACGCCGGCGGCAGCGCGCCGAGATCGAGCTCGTTCGCGAGCTTCGCGAACCGCTCGGCAGCCACGTCGTAGTTGCTGTGGCTCGCGAGCATCTGCACGGCCTGCGCCTTCGCGAGGTTCTTGAACGGACCGATCGCAACCGAGTCCCATGCTGCGACCACTTGCTCGGGCTTCACGCTGTACGAACGCGTCGCGGTGACGGCACCGACGAGGCGAAGCATGAACGCGCGGTCACCCATCGCGAGTAGCTCGTCGACGGCAACCTTGTCCTCGCCGGCCACGGTGCGTGCTTGCACCGAGCGCAGCGACCACAGCGCGCCGATCAGGCCATCCCGGCTCTCCGGCGTCATCCGCGCCGGCTTCGGCGCCTTGCCATACGCGCGACCCGCGACCAGGTAGCGAGCGAGTGGTGTCTTCGTGATCGACGCGGGCGCGAGCGCTTCCGCGAATTGCGCGTCGGTGGTCGCGGTCGCGATACCGCCGCTGGCGAGCGCGAGGTCGCCGAGCTCGATGCCGCCGTTCTCGCGCAGCGCATCGTAGATCCGGTACAGCAGCGCACGATCCTGCATCGCCGCCGCCGTCGCCATCAGCTGGCGCTGCGCGTGACGCCACGCCGGCGTGCCGACTTGCTGCTTCGCGACGCGCTCGTGCCAGTACGCCGGCACGCGCGTCGGCAGGTCGACCACGACGGGCGCGACGCTGCTCTGCACCCAGGTGAGCGCAGGCGTCACGGCATCGGGCGTGAAGCCGACGGTGATGTCGTCGCCGCCGAGCACGCGCGCGTTCGACGGACCCTGATTGCTCCACGTCACCTCGAGCTGCTTCTTGCCGTCGCGATCCGTGATCGAGACGAGCCGCGACTGATCGTCGAACGTCAGCACGAGCGCGAGCTCGGTCTTGCCGCCGGCAAGCGTCGACAGCGTGACCTCGCGTGGGCCGCGCAGCTTGACCTCGAACCAGCGCGCGTAGTGCTCGGGCTCTGCGATGAGCACGGGCAGATACGCGAGCGACAGCACGAGTGCGTCGTCGGTCATCGGTCGCGTCGCGGTGATGCCGAGCTCGGCGTAGCGGCGCACGAGCGCCGTGCCGTCGAAGCTCGCGGTCTCCGCGAGACCGGTCTCCGTCGTGCGACGCCAGCCCAAGCGGCGTGCGCTGTCGACGATCAGCTCCATCTCGTTCCAGCGATAGATGCCGGCCGGTAGCTTGCGACGCGCATCGGTGAGCAAGCGCTTCGCACCGTCGTCGATCGGGAATGCCGTCGCGCCACCGGAGATGTCGCGCAGCTGCTCGCGCCATTCGTCGGTCGCGTCGGGCACGAGCGCCGGGATGAACCCAGTGACGTCGTCGAACGCGAGCTCGTTCGGGTAATGCAGACGCACCGGGCTGAGCGGGCCCGCGCCGTACGAGACGCGGCGATTCACATTCGCGCGGCGCCACCGCGCATTGCGCATGTCGAGTAGACCGCTGCCGCGGAGCTCGCTCGTGCGCACCATCGCGCGCTTCGCCATCACCGGGCCCGCCTTGTCGGCGCGCTTGGCCATCTTGCCCTCGAAGCGCGGCGACCAGCTGCCGCCACGCGTCTCGGATACCGCCATGGCGCCGCCGAAGTCACCGTCTTCATCCTCCCCGCCCCACGCGTTGCGCGACGGCGCGGGCACGGTGAGGCCGAGCGTCGCACGCGTCTGATCGGCGACGCTGGCTTCGCGAGCCCGCATGCCGCCGCGACCGAAGCCGGAGCCAGTGCCGCTGCCGTGACCGATCGTGCCGAACCGGCCGGTACCGACCGTGCCAAAGCCGGCCGTGAACGGAGCTTGCTGGTTGAAGTTCCACTCCGCGCTATCGTCGAAACCACCGTACTGGTTGTCGGCGAACAGCTGGAGCGGATCGCGGATCAGCTCGGCGTCGTCGGCGACGCTCGACGGCACCGGTCCCACCATCGGGGTGGTGACCACCGGGATCGTTGCGGGCAGTGCATACGGCGCCCACGTATCGCCCGCGCCTTTGCGCACGCCGTACTGCGCGTACATCGCGTCGTTCTCGAGCACGAGCAACGACGTGTGACGCGACAGCAGGAAGTACTGCTTGCCGAGCGTGATCACCTCTTGTCGGATCTCCTCGTCGCGCTTGTTGCGCAGCTCGGCGTCGGTCGGGCATGTCACGGCCGCTGCCGTGCGCGTCACCGCCTGCGGCGTGCAGGGCGGCGCGACGACGGGATCATGCTTCGCGAGCAGGCGCGCGTCGATGTGCTGCTGCGCCCACAACCGCGGCAGGTAGCCCGCGTTCGTCGCCGCAGGCGCGCCGAGCTTCACGGTCTGCTTCCACGGCGCGCCACCGCGCGTACCGGTCAGCTCGACCGCCGCAGGCGTGCCGCTGCCGGCAAGCTTGGTGACGAGCTCGAGCTGCTCGCCGTCGGCGAGCTGCGGCGACGCGAGGTATGTGGTCGACGGCACGAGCTGGCCGGCTTCGTCGACGAGCTTCGCCGACACGCCGGTGACGCGCGACGTGTGGAGCGCCGCGATCAGATCGAATGCACGCCAGCGCACGTCGTCGGACAGATCGATGTTCGCGGAGTAGCCGCCGGTCGCCGCTGCGAGCGCGCCGAGCGTCTGGGTGTCAGGACCATCGCCGACGCCGACGCCGACGAAGTGCGCCTTGCCGGCGATCTGCTGGCGCAGCACGTCGAGCTGGCGGGGGCCGCTCGTGATCACGCCGTCGCCGAGGTACACGATCATCGCGTCGTCGGGGTTGACGTTACCGACGAGCCGCAGCGCGGCCTCGAGTGCCTTGTTGAAGTCGGTCGCGCCGACGCCGCCCTCGCCTTTGAGCGCCTGGCGCACGATGCGGCGATCGACATCGATCACGCGCGTCGGTGCGAGCTTCTGGCGCGCCTCGACGTCGAACGCGACGAGCGCGACCTTGTCCTGTTCGTCGAGCTCGCGCAGGAACGCGTCGACGAGGTCGGCTTGCGCCTTGAGCTCCATCGCGCTACGCGACGCGCTGACGTCGTTCAGGATCACCCACGTGCGCGGGCGGTACTCGCGCGCGGCACTACCGAGCTCGACGGGCGCGCGCACCATCATGTACTTGCTGTTGCCCTCGCCGGCCGTCGTCACCGCCGTCTCGCGACGTGCGTCGCGCACGTGCACGACGAACGAGTCGCCGATCTTGTCGCCGGCCTTCTTGTACTTGACGACCGCATCGTCGCCGCTGCGTTCGATGTCGATCTTGTGGCTCGGCGACGACAGCTCGCAGTTCGCGCAGCCCTTGATGCGCGCGCTGACCAGCATCTCGCCGACCGGCTGGTCGACCTCGGGCAACGGAATCGACAGCGTCCAATCGTTGTAGAGCTTCGCGACGCTCTGCGTGTACGCGAGCATCAGCCGCTTGTCCTGGTTCGCCGGCAACGGATACACGCGCAAGTTGAGCCGGCCCGTACCCGCGTACTCGAGCAGTGCCGGATCGATCCGGCGCACGACAAGCTCTTCATAGATCCTGCGCGCGCGCATGCGCTCGACGACCGCCGACTCGGTCAGCTTGCCGTCGACGTACATCGCGAGCCGCTGCAGCGCCGCGTCGGGCGGAATCGCAAACTTGTACACGCCCTCGAGCACGCGCGGCTGCGCGTTGTGGAACGTCTGATCCAATGCGACGCGTGCGACCTGGTTCTCGACGACAACGTCGAGCGTCAGCTGCTTGAGCGGCAGCGGATACTCGTCGCCGAACTGGCCATTCGGGCGCATGCCCGGATCGCGCGCGAACAGCGAGCCGTTACGCAGCGGCTCGACCGTGTGCTCCTCGCGGTGGCGCGCGGACTGCGCCCAGCTCACGAGATGCGACAAGCGCGGCGCCGGTGCGCGCACGGGCACGCGGCCCGGTTCGGCCGTCGCCTGCTCGCCGGCATGGAGCACGACCGAGCCCTTGTCGGTGGTGAGCTTGACCTGGCCGCGCACGACCGCGGTCAGCGTCTTGTTCTGCTCCGCATCGACGACGAACCGCGTGCCGAGCACTTCGATGCGGCCCGCTGCCGTCTCGACGACGAACGTGCCTTTGCCCGGTGCGACGTCGAGCAGCGCCGCGCCATCGACGCGCACGCGCCGCGGTCCGAGCACTGTGACCTTCGCGCCGTCCTTCGCGACGTACGTGCTGCCGTCGGCGAGCTTATTGGACTCGCCACTCACGGTGGTCGTCTCGTCGCCGACGAATTGCGACACGACCAGTGCGGTCGCCGCGGTGGCCGCGAGGCCGATGCCAACGGCGAACAGCGGTACACGCGCACGTGTCTTCGCCGTCGCGACGCGGCCGTGCTTCACGAGCAGCTCGTCGCGAATGCGGGCGCGCGCGCCCTCGGAGATCATCGGCGGCTCACCGCCAGTTTCGAGAAGGGTGGTGACGTTCTGCTCGAGGACGTCGGGGCCATCGTTACGGCGAGTCATGGCGTTGCCTCCGAGAAATGCACCGACAGCGTCGCGAACGTTTCGCGGAACGCGCGCCGAGCGCGGGCAAGAAGTGATTTGGCTGCGTCGACCGAGATTCCGAGCTCGCTTGCGAGCGTCTCGAGGCTCTCGCCGTCGACGTATTTGCGCGTGAGCGCGGTGCGATATTGATCGGGGAGATTCGAGATGGCCATGTGCACGAGGTCGCGCGTCTCGGCGCGCTCGAGCACTTCACCGGGCAACGGCCGCTCGGCCATCGCGGCGAACGTCTGTGCGAGCGTCGCGTCGATGCGTTCCCAGGTCGCTTGCAGCGCATCGGCGCGGCGATGCTCGCGCAGGTGATCGCGAATCACGTTGCGCGACAGCACCGTGAGCCAGCTCGCGACCGAACCGCGCGCGGGGTCGAACGCGTCACGCTTGGTCAGCGCGAGCGTGAACGTCTCCTGCACGACGTCTTCGGCGAGCGTGGTGTCGCGGCCGACGCGGTAGAACACGAAGGTGTAGAGACCGTCGACGTGGGCGTCGTAAAACCGCCCGATCGCGAGCTTGTCCCCATCTTGGGCCGCGCGTAGATCGGCGCGCGATCTGGTCCCGGCCGGGCGGAACAGGCGCGCGAACAGCGCGGCGATCACGAAGCTCTCCCTTGGGTCATGGTGCTTGCATGTGTCAACGCCCGTGGCCCAGGTGTCGATCCTTTCTAGGGTAACCGCGCGAGCAACGATTCCACGGGATTGGCGGTCATAACCACATGCGGATCTTGGCCGCCGCGCTCACCATCTCCGCCGCAGTGCACGGCGGCGCGGTCGCGTGGGTGCAGGCGCTACCGGCGCCCAAGGCCAAGGCCCGGCAGGAGATTAAGACCGTTCCCATCGAGATCGTCCCCGCTGTCGCCATCGAGCCGACACCCACCGAAGTGACGTTGCTCGATGACGACAGTGTGGCGGCAGCAGCACCGATCGCGTCGTCTCGCAGCAACACCCAGCGTGGCAAAGCCCAGCCGCAGATCAGCGCGGCACATTCCACGACCGTCGAAACCCCGACGTCGAAAGTCGAGACGCAACCACCGCGCACGAAGCTGATGACAATGCGCCACCCCAAGCTCGAGCGCGGGCCATCGGCCGACTTCTGGGCTCGCTTCGAAGCAAACACGAAGCCGCTGCAGCCGAAGGACACCGTAGGCGAGCAGCTCGCCGACGAGATCGCGAACGCCGAGGACAATCTGAAGAACCCGAGGTGGGTCGCGAACGCGTCGCCCGAACAGCTCGCGGGCGAGCGCATGCGACTCGCCGGTGCACGTGCCGCGCGCGAAGGCGCCGAGCTCCAGCCCGATGGCGCGGGCACGAAGTCCGACCATCACACGTTCAAGGCGAAGTTCAATCCCGACGGCACCGTCGCGAGCCTCGACGACAAGCGCAACTTCCGCTTCCATTCGTTACCGTTCTCCGGCGAGTTCGATGTCACCGACGCGATGATGCGTAGCAAGGGCATCGATCCGTACTCGGCCTACAAGCTCAAAGTGCTCGACGACACGCGTGACGAGCGCGCCGCGATCGGCAAGCGCTATCGCACGCAGCAGCTCGCGCAGTCGAAGCAACACGTGCAGAAGAACCTCGATCGGCTGTGGGCGACGGCGCACGATCTCGCCACGCGCAAGCGCGGCCTATTCGAGCTGTGGGATGACTGCGCCGAAGCCGGCAGCGAAGAGACGATCCGCGCCGGCGCTTCGGCGCGGGAGCACGTGATCGGTTTCATCCGCACGAAGCTGCCTGCAGGTAGCGCGAAAGCGTTCACCGCCGAAGAGCTCGCGCGGCTCAATAACGGCCGCAAGTCCAAGCTCGTGTTCGCTCCGTACGATTAGCGTCGGACGGTTGTCTGTCCTCCTTTGCGCTCGTCGAGCACGATGACCGCGTCGACACGTGCACCGGGTTTCGGCTTCGCAAAGCTGTGGACGTCGAGCCGAATCGTGCGCATACCTTCCGCGGCTCGCCGGAACACGTAAGACACGTTGGCGTTCATCGGCTTCGCGACGCCATCCACGATCAGCTTCGCCGGCATTCCGACCTCGACCGGGTCGACCGCCGCCACCTCGACGAACACCATCACGCGGGTAGGATCGGTCACGGTGAACAGCTCGCCAGGCTCGACGAATCCACGCGCCGCAGCGCGCTCCTCGACGACGATGCCGGCCACGCGGGTAGCGAGTGGCAGCGCGGCTTGCGGTCTCATCGTTCGCTCGATGCGATCGAGCGTCGGTTTCGGCATGCCCCAGCGCAGCAACTTGATGCGGGCGTTGTCGAGCGCTTGTTGCGATTTGAACTCGCGGAGCTGCTCGATCACCGCGACGGTCGCCATGTAGACCTCGATGCTGTAGAGCGTGGCCAACGGTTCGAACTGTCGCGCGTGCCGGCCCACGGACGCGGACCGTTTCTTCTCGAGCCAGCCCGCGACGGGGGCCGCTACATGCGACGTGCGCGTCGCGTCGTAGGTGACGAAACCACTGCCTCGTGAACGCGTGGGGTCGGCCTTTGTCACGGGCGGCATCACGGCCTCCGGTGCCTTCGTGACCGATGCTGTCGCAGCGGGTCGTTGCGTGCTGCTGCTGATCGCGTGCGAGGCGTCGTCCGGGTGCGCCTGTTGTGGCGGCGACTGGGTCGTGTAGACCACGATGGTCGTCGACACGAGCAGACCGATTGCGATCAGAGCACCGTGCTGACCGCGATGCTTCGGCAGTGTCGTCAACATGGCTGACCTCCGAGTTACCTTCGAGTAGTTCAAGCCGCGTGCCGGGCGCACGCGCCATCGGGGCGATGCACGATGCGCGGCCCGATGTTTGCTGTTCCGAGGATGTGGAGGTGCCTATGCGGCCCGACATCACGTGTTCTGCGGTGTTGCTGTTGAGTGCCTGCGCAACATCAGCGGATCCGGCCCCACCCTACGACGAAGTTGCGCGAATCCTCGGCGCGGAGGTCGCAACCGCGAACGGCGGCAGCGTCGCCGCCATCGCGGACATCGCGAACCTCGCGCACGGAGGGCTGCCCGATGGCTTCTTCCGCGGCGCATGGGGCCACATCCGCGGTTCGCACGACGGCATCGAATACACCTACGTCGTGTGGTGCCGCGACACCCGCGGTAAGCCGGCGACCTGCGGCGAGTGGACCGACTCCGCGCATGCGATCGCGGGCTGGGGTGGCACGATGCAGACCGCGCGCGGTGCGCTGACCGTGTGGCACCAAGGCGTATGGGATCTCGACGGCCTGCACGGCGGGCTCGGGCTCGCGCGCGCGCAGGGCTGGTCCGTCTACGGTCTCGATGGCTCGCTCTACGTCAAGAGTGAGGCCCAGCTTGTCGTCGACTTCGGCGCGGCAAAGGTGGTCGGCGGCGCATTTCAGATCACGAACGACGTATTCGATCCCGATGACGGCGCGCTGCTGAACACTCTGCCCGGAGAAGTCGTGTTCGATCGTGCAGAGCGCCCGACCATCGTGCTCGACGATCACCGCTACTGGCTCGACATGGCGACGGGCGAGGTGACGGCCGCGACCGTGCTCGAGTGATCAGCCGTGTGACGTGGGTCGGCGCGCGCGCGTGATCGGCTTCATTGAATCGAAGCTGCCTGCGGGTAGCACAGAGGCCTTCACGCACACCGAGCTCGAGCACTTCAATAAGCGCCGCAAGTCGCGCATGCCATTCGTGCCGTACGAGAGCATGTAAGATCGGCGCATGCGCGCCGCACGAATTGTTCTCCTACTCGCCGTGCTTTGGTCGACGCCCGCTCGTGCCGAAGGTGGCTCCTTCGGCCTCGGCCTCATCCTCGGTCAGCCAACCGGTATCACCGGCGCGTATCAACTCTCCGATCACACGATGATCGATGCCGCCCTCGGGTTCGGCTGGGTCCGCGACCGCGACTTCTACTTGCACGTCGAGTTCGACTACTTCCTCCCGACGCTCGTGACCGGCAACTCGGTCGCGCTCTCCGCGTACCTCGGCCTCGGCGGCTTCTTCGTCGCACACGACGACCCGGCGTTCGGCGCACGCGCGCCGTTCGGCCTGTCGCTCGACTTCACGAACGTGCCGTTGCAGATCTTCCTCGAAGCGTCCCTGCTGCTGCTCATCGTGCCCGATGTCGACCTCGACGTACGCGGCGCGCTCGGCTTCCGTTACTACTTCTAGCGCTCGTGCTAAGCACGGCCCATGAGCCCCGACGCCTATGCCGGGCCGCTGATCGGCGGGCGCTATCGCGTCGGCCCGCGGCTGGGGCACGGCTCGCAGGGCGAAATCTTTCTCGCGCGTGACGAGAAGGCGAAAGGCCTCGACGACAAGGAAGTCGTCGTCAAGCGTCTCACCCTGCGCGGCACGTGGAAGTCGTTCGAGCTGTTCGAGCGCGAGACGAAGGTGCTGTCGCAGCTGCGCCACCCCGGCGTGCCGCGCCACTTCGCAACGATCGAGGAGCCGCCCGGCACGTTCAACCTCGTGATGCAGCGCATGCCGGGCGAGAACCTGCGCGACTTCGCGAAGCGACGCCGGCTCTCCGAGGTCGAGCTGCGAGACGTGCTGATCCGCTGCCTCGAGATCCTCGACTATCTGCACACGCGCTCACCGGTGGTCGTGCACCGCGATATCAAGCCGTCGAACATCATGCGCGCGCCGAACGACGGGCGGTGCTCGCTCGTCGACTTCGGCGGCGTGCTCGACGGTGCGCGCGAAAAAGGAGGCTCGACGATCGTCGGCACGTTCGGGTACATGGCGCCCGAGCAGCTCCATGGCCAGGCGGTCCCGGCGACCGACATCTACGCGCTCGGCGCGACGATCGTGGCGCTGGCCGGCGGTGTCGAGCCCGAGGACGTCCCGCGCAAGGGCCTCAAGATGGATCTCGACAAGCACCTGCCCGGGCTCGACCCCGCGTTTCGCCACGCACTGATCGCGATGACCGATCCGGATCCGGATCACCGGCCCCAGCGGGCGCGCGAGGTCGTCGCGTTACTCGCGAAGGCAAAGCCACCGAAGAAGTCCGCGCCGAAGGAGAGCAAGGCGCTCGCGCGGCGAGACACGCAGGCAGTCGCGCCGCGCCGCATGTTCTCCGACGTCCAGGAACCGCTCGGCACGCTGCTGCGGGTCGGCGTGCTCGGCTTTGGCCTCGGCGGCTGGGTCGGCATGGCGAGCATTCGCGTGTCGCTGATGCTGACGATCTACATCGTTGCGATGTTCGGCTTTCCCAAGCGCAGGCGCGTGCTCGAGGTCGGGCACGAGCTCGATGCAATGCTCGCCGAAGGACAAGGCGGGTTCACCGATATGATGAAAGGCGCGATGGCACGGCGATGACGGCGAAGCTGATCACGATCCCGTTCTCTCATTACTGCGAGAAGGCGCGCTGGGCGCTCGATCGCGTCGGCGTTGCCTACGAGGAGCGCGGCCACTTGCCGCTGTTCCACTACTTCGACAGCCTGCGCGCCGCGCGCAATCGCACCGTGCCAGTGCTCGTCGACGGCAAGACGGTGATCAAAGACTCGACCGACATCATCGCGTGGGCCGACGCGCAGCGCCCGGGCTCGCTGATTCCGATCGCGGGCGCACAAAATCTGCTCGCGATCGAGGACGACCTCGACAACCACTTCGGTCCGCACACGCGCCGCTGGGGCTACTTTCACTTGCTACCGAACCGCGCCACCGACCAGTACATCACGGTCGGCGTGCCGCGCTGGCAGAAATCGCTGCTCGGCCTGGTGCGACCGCTCGCGGTCCGCTTCCTGAAGCGCGGGCTCAAGATCGACGAGGCCGGCGTCGAACGCTCGCGCAAGAAGATCGAAGACACGTTCGACCGCGTCGAACAGATCATGGGCGACGGCCGCCGCTACTTCGCGGGCGATCGGTTCACGGTCGCCGACCTGACGTTCGCGGCGCTCGCGGCGCCGATCGTGCTGCCGCCGAACCACCCGGTGCAGACGTTCGGCCCGGAGCTGTTCGGCGACGAGGCACGCGCGCAGATCAATGCGTGGCGCGATCGACCGGCAGGACAGTTCGCGCTCCGGCTCTACGCCGACGACCGCACGGCCCTGACCAAAGCTGCGTGATTCGGATGGCTCGCCGGATCCTGCTCATCACGACCGATCAAATGCGCTACGACGCGCTTCGCTGCAACGGCGGAACGGTCGCGCGCACGCCGGCGATCGACGCGCTCGCCGCGCAAGGGATTCGGTTCGAGCATGCACACGCGCAGAGCGTCGTCTGCATGCCCGCACGCGCGACGATCATCACGGGTCAGTTGCCGTCGACGCACGGGGTGTGGATGAACGGGGTGTCACTGCCGGAGGACCATCCCAACGTCGCGCGCTATCTCAACGAGCACGGCTTCCGGACTGCGCTGATCGGAAAAGCGCACTTCGATCCGTGGCTCTTGGGGCACGCCCGCGAAAATCGCATGGCCGCGACCGACGATTTCGGGCCGCACCGCGGCTTCGAGCACATGGAGCTCGCGAATCACTTCTTCCTCGGCGGGTCGCACTACCAGGTATGGATGGGACGCAATCACCCCGACTGGATGAAGGCCTTCTACCCGATCGTCGGAACCGATGGGCGGCAGAACAGTCTGGGCGGTGGCGACACGGGCGCCGTGCAGCTCTGGCCGAACGACGTCCCGCGCGGCCTCTACCACACCGATTGGGTCGCGGACCGCACGCTCGCCTATCTCGACGGGCTCGCCGACGCCGATGATTGGTTCGTGTGGATGAGCTTTCCGGATCCGCACCACCCATGGGATCCGCCGCGGTCGGAGCTCGCGCGCGTACCGTGGCGCGACCTGACGCTGCCGGACCGTTATCCGCTGACCAACGACAAACGCATCGAGCTGCTCGACCGAAAACCCCACCATTGGCGCGCGGCGTACGAGGCGACGCAGCACACGAACGTCGAGATGCCGCCCGGGTTCGTGCCCGCGCGGATGACGGCCGACCAGCTTCGCGAGATCGAAGCGACGATCCACGTCGAGAACGAGCTGATCGACGAAGCGTGTGGCCGCGTCTTCGATCGACTTTCCGCGCGCGGCTGGTTCGACGACGTAGACGTGTTCTTCACGACGGACCACGGTGAGCTGCAAGGTGACTTCGGGCTGTTGTTCAAAGGCCCGTTCCATGTCGAGTCGTTGCTGCGGCTGCCGTTCATCTGGCGGCCCGCGCGTGCGTGCGAACCCGCCGTCGTCACGAAGCCAGTTGGCCAGCTCGATCTCGCGCCGACGTTCTGCGCGCTCGCCGGGCTCGAGGTCCCGGATTGGATGCAGGGCGACCCGTTGCCGCGCAGCGACGCGGATGCCGCCGCGCGCGGCTTCGAGCGCGTCGTCACCGAATGGGACAGCGAGCACCCGCGGCCCGGCGCCGCTTGGCTGGACCCGGCGGGTGCGGTGACCGTCACGCTGCGCACCCTCTATCGCGACGACCATCTCTGCACCGTCTATGAAAAGAGCTCGCTCTACGACGGAACGGAGGGCGAGCTCTACGACCTGCGCAACGATCCGTTGGCGCACGAGAACCTGTGGTCCGATCCGAGCCGGCAGGCGCTCAAGCGCGCGCTCGTCGAGGATCTCTACGCCGCGCTGCCGCGTGACCGAAACCGTTCGCCCCGCACCGCGCCCGTGTGAGCCGGGGGACGGAGACGTGACCTCGGGAAACGGTGCGACCTTTCAGGCGCTGATCATCACTTCACGCAGCGTGCCCAGGCGATTTTTCCCGGCCCCGCGTAGAGCTTCCACTGCATCGTCCGGCTCTCATACGTGATCTCGACACGCTCATAGCCGGCGGCGGGATAGCCGTAGCTGTCGAAGTATCCTCCGATCCCCGTAAGAGCGCAGGCCCATCCCGGGCCACTCGCCAGATCCGCGGTGACACCCCACGACGGACCACCCTCGGCACGGACTTCGCCATCATCTCCACCCGTCCATTCCTCGGCGACGTCGACGCAGCGTGCCTGCACAACGGGGACCGGGGGGCAGCCGCCACTGCCA
>DATDCH010000343.1:0-4552 GCA_036524455.1 Kofleriaceae bacterium
CGGCCGGCTGCGGCTGCCGCCGACGCGACCGGCATCTACATCGCGGGCTCGGTGCAGTCCGCCGAGGACGTGCGGATGCGGCGTTGGGCGGTGATCAAGCTCGACGCGAGCGGTGCGGTTGCGTGGTCGGCGATCGAGGAGCTGCCGCGCTCGCCGGCGCCCGAGCGGATTCTGCTCGCGAACGGCGCGGTCGTCGTCGCGGGACAAGACGAGCAGCACGAAGCCGCGCGCTTGCTGGTCATCGAGCGCCGCGATGCTGCCACCGGCAAGCGCACGTGGCAGCGCCGCTTCACCGCGCGCGATGCGAAGTGCACGACGCCCGGATGCGCGGGCAAGGACACGTTCGGCGGCATCGCGCTACGCGGCAACAGCGTGCTGTTCAATGCGACGGTCGATCGACCGCTCGAGCACGCGTTCGGCGAGCTGTCGCTCGACAAGGGCACGCCCGCGAAGCGGCAGGTCGAGCGCAGCGATTTGCGGGCGCATGACATCGCCGGCGATGACACCGGGATGTATTTGCTCGAGGCAAACTTGTCGAAGGAGCCATCGCTGCTCAAGATCGGCGCCGAGAAGATCGCGTGGACGCACAAGGTCGACGGCGAGCGGCTCGCGCTCGCCCCCGGCGCGCTGCTGCTGTGGGGAAAGACGATCGAGAAGCGATCGCCGGAGACCGGCGAAATCGCGTGGGCGAGCAAGCTCGCCGGCGATCACATCGATGTCACCGTCGACGGGAGCGGCATCTACGCGACTGCGATGATCGATGCGAAGCCGAGTGCCTACTTCGGGCTCGCGAAGATCGATGCCGCGAGCGGCGCCGTGCAGTGGGTGCGCAAGACGAGCGGCTACGAGGAGAATCGGCCGAGCGCGTATGTCGCGAGCGATGGCAAGGACGCGGTCTACGTCGTAGGCGTCGACGGCGACAAGCTGTACGTCGAGCGGAGGCGCAAGATCGATGGCGCGCTCGGCGAGGTGCAAACGACCGGGCGCACGATCGAGAGCAAGGCGAAGCGCAAGTAGGATTCTCGCGTCTACAATACGCCGCGATGATCGACTACGACGGGCGCAGCTGGCTACCGATCCTGTTCCGCATGCGTGGGTCAGTCATCCCGCGCTTGGTGCCGCGCGTCATCATCGCGACGCTGCTCGGCGTGCTCGCCGTGCTCCTGCTCGAGAGCCGCAACTTCAAGATTCCGTCCGTCGCGCATGCGCTGGTCGGCGTCGCACTCGGTTTATTGCTCGTATTCAGGACCAATGCGTCATACGACCGCTACTGGGAAGGCCGCAAGCTGCTCGGCTTGATCACGAACCGCACGCGGGACCTCGCGCGGCAAGTGGCGTCGTATGTCGAGAGCACCGAAGCGCGCGAGCAGCTCGCGAAGCTCGTGCCGGCCTTCTTCTGGTTGAGCGCACAGACGCTGCGCTGCGATACGGCGCTCGGCCCCGCCGAGCGTTGGCTCACGGAGGCGCAGCAACGCTCGCTCGATGGCGTGACGTTCCGTGCCCCCGTGGTCACGGCATGGATCAGCGAGCGGCTGCGCGACGAAGTCACCGCGGGCCGATTGACCGAACAGCGACTACAGCTGTTCGATGCAAACCTCACCGCGCTCAATGACGCCCTCGGCGGCGCCGAGCGCATCCTACGCACGCCGATCCCGTTCGCGTACGCCCAACACATCAAGATCTTCGTCGTGCTGTTCTGCTTCAGCGCGCCGTTCGTGATGGCCGACGTGATGGGCTGGGCAACGCCGCCGGCGGTTGCGTTTCTCGCGCTCGCACTGTTCGGTATCGACGAGATCGGTGTCGAGATCGAGGATCCGTTCGGCGACGATGCCAACGACCTTCCCGTCGACGCGATCGGCACCGGTATCGAGAGAGCCGTCGCCGAGATCATCAATACCCCGGTGACGTCGTCGAGCTCGCGTGCGGCCTGAGCGGGCGCGACGCTACCGATACGCCGACGCCTGCAGCTCGAACAGCTCGGCGTAACGGCCGCGCGCGGCGACGAGCGCCTCGTGTGTGCCCGACTCGAGCACGCGGCCTTCCTCCAGCACGTAGATGCGATCCGCGATCCGTACCGTCGAGAACCGATGCGAGATCACGATCGCCATCCGGCCGGCGAGCTGCTGCTTGAGCTCGGCGAAGATCTCGGCCTCGGCTTCCGGATCGAGGTTCGACGTCGGCTCGTCGAGGATCCAGATGTCGGCGGAACGAAAGATCAGCCGCGACAGCGCGACGCGCTGCCACTGCCCGCCGGAGAGCTCGTGCCCGCCTTCGAACATGCGGCCCAGGCGCGAGTCGAGGCCGGCGTCGAGTGTCGCCATCAGCGGCCGCGCTTTGCCAGCGTCGATCGCCGCGAGCACGTGCGGTTCCTCGGCAGCGCGCTCGACGCGCCCGAGCCGCACGTTGTCGCGCAGTGACAGCTGATACTTCGCGAAGTCCTGGAACAGCACGCCGATGCGCGAGCGAACTTCGTGGGGCTCGACGGTGCGCAGATCGACACCGCCGATACGGATCTTGCCGGCGGTCGGATCGTAGAAGCGCGATAGCAGGCTCACGAGGGTGGTCTTGCCGGCGCCGTTTTCGCCGACGAGCGCGACGAGCTCGCCCGGTTTGACCTCGATATCGACGCCGGCGAGCACGCGCTGCGAGCTGCTTGGATACGTGAACTCGACGCCCTCGATCGCGATACCCGGCTCGAGCGTGGCCGGCAGCCGCACAGGCTCGGTCACCGGCGGCATCAGCGGCTCGACGGCGAGGAACGTGAAGTAGTCGTCGAGGAACGTCGCGTGCTGCTCGATCTGGAGCAGCGAGCTCGACAGCAGGCTCGCTTGTGCGGTCACCGCGGCGAACGCACCGATCGCGGCGGTGAGATCGCCCGGGCTGAGATCGCCCGCGAGACCACGATCGGCAATGAACGCGTACGCGATCGCGATCGCGGCGGCGGTCGCGAGACCTGCTACAACGGTAATCCACGCTGCGCGACGATGGATGGCCGCGATCTTCGCGAAGTTCTGCTCGTTGAGCCGGGCGTGCCAGTCGAGCATGTGGCCGCCGACGCCGAACGCACGCACTTCCTTCGTGGTCTCGATGCTGGTCAGCACGTCGGCCAGGTAGAACCGCTCGCGATCCTCGGTCGTCGTCGTGAAGTGAAACTCGTAGATGCGGCGATTGATCCGCCGTTGCAGTGCGACCCACGGGATCATCGAGCCGATCGCCACCACGACCAGCACGGGGTGCAGGCTCGCGAGCAAGCCGAGCATGCCGGCGATGCTGATCATGGACGCGACGAGTCCGATCATCGTGAACGACAGCTGCGCGGGACGCCAGCCGACCTCGCGGCGCGCACGCGCCATTCGATCGTGCCACTCGGCGCTGTCGAAGTGGCCGAGGTCGACCGCCGCCGCCTTCTCGAGGAACCGCTTCGTCGCGTGCATCTCGACGCGGCGCCCGAACAGCTCCTGCTGGTGAAAGCGCACGTTCGCGAACGCGCGTTCGGCGCCGGCGACGATGCCGAACATCGCGATCGCCGGCCAGATGTCGGCGACGTCGAGCTTGCCGCGCCCGAGGACGATCAGATCGACGAGATGCTTGCCGAGCCAGATCGCGAGCGGCGGCAACAGCGCCGACACGAGCGCGGTCGCCGCGGCCCACACGAACCGGCGCTTGCTTGCCTCCCACGCAAGCTTGACTCCGCGCGCAAGGTTCTGGCGCAGCGCGCCGCGTTTCTTCACGATGCGAAGCTACCAGTCCGGACCACAAGCTGGCGAGCCTGCCGTAAGCTCGGGCATGCTCGCGCTCGCGCAGGCGTCGCAGTTCGCGAACCTTGCCCTCGCGTGCTTGTCGCGCGAGCTGCCGCACAAGCTCGATCATCTATTGATCGACGCGGCCGACGTGCCCTCGCCGCGGGTTTTGCATCCCGCGTTCTACGGCTGCTTCGACTGGCACTCCGCAGTGCATGGCCACTGGATGCTCGCGCGTCTGCTGAGGCAGTTCCCGGAGCTGCCTGAGGCCGCTGCGATCGTTGCATGGTTCGATGTGTCACTCACCGCGCCGAACCTGACAGCGGAGGCCGATTATTTCGCGAACCGGCGATCATTCGAACGCACCTACGGCTGGGCTTGGTTGCTTCAGCTCGCGCGCGAGCTCCCCGATCCGTGGCGCGCGAACCTCCAGCCGCTCACCGACGTGATCGTTCAATGCTACCTCGACTTCCTGCCGAAGCAGACGTATCCGATTCGCGCCGGTACGCACGCGAACACCGCGTTCGGGCTCACATTCGCGCTCGACTATGCGCGCGATGTCGGCCATCGCGAGCTTGCAGAGCTGATCGAGAATCGCGCGCGCACGTACTACGCGGCGGACGTCGACGGGCCGGCCGTGTGGGAACCGAGCGGCGATGACTTCCTGTCGCCGTGTCTGTGCGAGGCCGATCTGATGCGTCGCGTGCTAGCGCCGTCGCGGTTCGCCGCGTGGCTGCACGCGTTCTTGCCGCGCCTACCGGTGAACCTCGCCGAGCCTGCGATCGTGTCTGATCGGAGCGATGGCAAGCTCG
>DATDCH010000344.1:0-17456 GCA_036524455.1 Kofleriaceae bacterium
CGCCGCGTTCGGCGTCGAACACGTCGTTGGCGAAGTTCGTCCCGATCTGGATCGCGAGCGCGCCGAACAGCGCGGCGAGCGCCGGGCCCCAGGCGATGGCGCGCGTCGCATACGCGACCGCAGTGCCGACGATGACCGGCACCACGGCAGCCGGCAACGTGCGCAAGCGCGCCGCGGCGATCCAGGTGGAGACGGACGAACGAGTCATGGGTAGCGCGGGAACTTCGAGAAGTCGGGCGGGCGCTTCTCGAGGAACGCCTCCTTGCCTTCGCGGCCTTCCTCGGTCGTGTAGTACATGAGTGTCGCCGAGCCGGCGAACGCCATCATGCCCGCTTGGCCGTCGCACTCGGCGTTCATCGCCATCTTGAGCATGCGCAGCGCGGTCGGCGACAGCGCGAGCATCTCGCGGCACCACTGGACCGTGGTGGCTTCGAGCTCGGCGAGCGGCACGACGGTGTTGACGAGACCCATGTCGAGCGCTTCCTGGGCACCGTACTGACGGCACAGAAACCAGATCTCTCTCGCCTTCTTTTGGCCGACGACGCGCGCGAGGTACGAGCTGCCAAAGCCCGCGTCGAAGCTGCCGACGCGCGGGCCGGTTTGGCCGAACTTCGCGTTGTCAGCGGCGATCGTCAGATCGCAGACGAGATGGAGCACGTGGCCGCCGCCGATCGCGTAGCCGGCGACCATCGCAACGACCGGCTTCGGCAGGTAGCGGATGCGCATCTACAGATCGAGCACGTTTAGCCGCGGGATGCCGTCGCTGCCGACGTAGCCGCCGTTGCCGCGCACCCGCTGATCGCCGCCGGAGCAGAACGCGTCGGGGCCAGCGCCGGTGAGGATCACGACACCGACCGAGCCGTCGTCGCGCGCCTCGTCCATCGCGCCGATCATCTCGGCGACCGTGCGCGGTCGGAATGCGTTGTGGACTTCGGGCCGATTGATCGTGATCTTCGCGATGCCCTCGGCACACGTCTCGTAAATGATGTCCTCGTAGCCCGGGTGGCGCTTCCACATGATTTCGGTCGGGGACTTCGCTGCGTTGTCAGACATGACTTGCTCCTGCAGTGACTGCGATCGAGGGACTGCGCGACGGCGTCGAGCTGACGAGCAGCTCGAGCGCATCGCGACGAACATCGTGTGCGCCGGTCGCGGTGACCGGTGCATGGATAACGGTCGGGCCCGGCGTCGCGAGCGCCGTCGCGAGTGCGGCGGAGACGGCTGCCGGTGACGCAGCGGTGATCGCACGCACGCCGAGCGCGGTGGCGACCGCGGCGGGATCGATCTCGGGCGCGGTCAGGAAGTGCTCGTCGAACGTGGCGCTGCTGGTGCGCGCGACGGGTAAGCCGGAGAAGATACGGCCGCCGTTGTTATCGACGACGACGATCGCGAGCGGCGCGGTCGCGTGGCGTGCGGCGAGCAAGCCGCCGAGGTCGTGCGCGAAGCTGACATCGCCGAGCACGAGCACCACGGGCGCGCCCGCACGGGTCGCGCCGGCGGCGGATGCGATGAGGCCGTCGATGCCGGCGGCGCCGCGCTGCGCGATCACGGTGCGCGGTGCACCACCGCCGCGCACGTGATCGACGACCCGAATCGGCAGGCTGTTGCCGATCTGCACGACGCCCGTGGCTGGGACCGCGTCGAGCACGGCTTGCATGACCGCGTCTTCGCTGCGCGGATGCGACGCGAGCGCGCGGCCGAGCGCGCTGTGCACGCGTGTGTCTGCGCTGCGCCAGCTCTCGGTAAAGGCGCTGCGCTGATCGGTGGTGTCGAATCGGGTCGACACGCTCTGGTCGAGGCATGCGACGAGCTGCTCGAGCGATGCTCCGAGCTCGCCGATGATCAAGCTGCGCGCCGAGGAGTCCGGATCGCGCCAGTCCTGCGCGGCGAGCACGTGGCGTGCCGCTCCGGCGAGCAGCGGCTGCGCAACGGCCCAGCCTGCAGCAACAGGCTCGGCACCGAGCTGGATGATCAGTTTCGGCGCTTGCGCGCCCGCGAGCGACGGCGCAGCGAGGATCAGATCGAAGTAATCGATCGCGGTGACGTTCGGTGGCCGCGGACCGAAGCGGCATTGGCTGCCGGCCTCGGCGAGCAGCGGATAGCCGGTACGTGCGGCGAGCGCGAACAGCGCCTCGCGCGGGAACTGCGCGGGCAGCGCGCCCGCGACGATCAGCCCGCGCGGCTCGGCGGCAATCGCGGTGGCGAGCGCGTCGAGCGCAGTGGGATCGGCGGCGAGCTGTGGCACCGCGATCGTGATCGGCGTGCGGCGCAGCTCTGCGACGAGCTTTGCGAGTGCGCGCTCGTCGTCGGTCCCCGGCAGCGCCGGCTCGAGCGGCTTGCGGAGCGGGACCTGGACATGGACCGGGCCAGCGTGCGGGCCACGTGCGAGCGCAATCGCTTGGCTGATCTTGCGGCGCAGTGCGCGCAGTGCGATCGGCGAGCCGACCGGTGCGCCGAGGTCGAACGAATCGCGCACGAACCTGCCGTAGAGATCGATCTGATCGATCGTCTGCGTCGCACCGCATTGCTGGAGCTCCGGCGGCCGATCGGCGGTGATCGCGATCAGTGGCACGCCGCTGGCGCTGGCCTCGACGAGCGCGGGCAGGTAGTGCGCAGCAGCGCTGCCGCTCGTGCACACGAGCGCGACGGGCTCGCCGGACGCGCGCGCGATGCCAAGCGCGAAGAATGCGGCGGCGCGCTCGTCGATGATCGCCGGCAGCGCCAGCCGCCCGTCGGCGGCGAGCGCGAGCACCAGTGGTGTCGACCGCGAGCCGGGGCTGACCACGCACGTACGTACGCCTGTGTCGGCGAGCGTCGCCGCGATCAGCTCGGCCCATAGCGTTTGTACTGCGCCCGCCGGACGAGAGTCCCGATCTGTGACACGGGGGCCCGTCATGCCGTGACTCCGAGCGCGCCTAGCATCGCGCGCAGCTTGAGATCGGTTTCGGCGAGCTCGCGATCCGGATCCGAGCCGGCGACGATCCCGGCACCGGCCCACAGGTGCGCGCGCTCGCCGGCGACCAGGCCCGAGCGAATCGCGACGGCGAGCTCGCCGTTGCCGTCGAGATCGAACCAGCCGACGGGCGCCGCGTACCAACCGCGCGGCACGACTTCGTGGGCGGCGATCCAGTCGGTCGCGATCTGCGTCGGCGTGCCACCGACCGCGGGCGTCGGGTGCAGTGCGGCCGCGAGCTCGAGCACGTGGCGGCGCGTGCGCAGCGTCGCCGCGATCGGCGTGTGCAGGTGGAGCACGTGGCGCAGCGTGCGCACGCCCGGCTCGACGGGGAACCGCACGTCGGCGTCGAGTGCACGGAGCGCTGACGCGATCGCGTGAACCACGATCTCGTGCTCGTTGCGATCCTTCGCGCTCGCGCGAAGTTCGCCGGCGTCGCGATCGCCAACCCGCGCGATCGAGCCGGCGAGTGCATCGCACGCGACCGCGGTGCCGTCTAGCGCGACCAGGCGCTCAGGCGTCGCTGCGACGAGCGAGCCGCCGCCGGGCGGTTGCACGAGCACGCGCACGCAATCGGCGTGGCGTGCGTCGAGCTCGGCGAGCATGTCGGCGACGCGCGCTTCACCGGCGAGCGTGACGACGGCGCTGCGCGCCGCGACGATCTTCGCGCATTCGCCTGCGCGGATCGCGTCGGTGATCGCGCGGACCTGCGCGCGCCACGCATCGCGGTCGCCGGGGTCCATCTCGACCAGCGGCGGTTGCGGCCGCGGCGCAAAGCCCGCCGCGAGCGCAGAGCGCAACGCGTCGAGCTCGTCGCGCCAGCGCCCTGCGTGTTGCGCGTCGCGTGCGTCGACAGCGAGCACGAGCGCCGCACGCGCGCCATCGTGGACATAGGTCCACCGCGGCAGCATGAACCACGCGTCGCCAAAACCTGTCCACGGTGCAGCGTCGGCCGCGCCGGGCGCAAACGCGACGCCGCCGAGCAGCCGCGGTTTGATCATGCCGCGATCGCTCGCGCCGCTGCGATCGAGGATCGCGCTGGCCTCGATCCGCGCAGCCTCGGCGATGATCTCGCGCCAGCGCGCCACTCCGGTGCCGCGCAGCTCGAGCGCCGCACCGATGCCGACGATCGTCAGCGCTTGCGATGACCACGCGACGACCGGCGCGTGCCGCCACGCGGCGACGAATCCAGGTGCCGCGACGATCGGCGCCGGCAGCGCGACGAACGTCCAATTCGCGTGCTTGCGCGCGATCGCGAGGCCCGCGTCGAGGTCGTCGTCGCTATCGCGCAGCGCGAATGCGTGCGCCGCGCCGCTGATCCGTTGTGGAGCGTGCTCGACGATCATGTCGGGTACGGCTTTCACGTCACGACTCCTCGGCGGGCGTCGCCAGGTACAGCGTGCAGGCGCCAAACGTGAGCGGCACGACCTCGATCACGTCGAGGCCGGACTCCCGCATCAATGCGGCGAACTCCTCGGCCGGCGGAAACGCGGCGACCGACTTCTGCAGATACTTGTACTCGCGCGAACCGCTCAACCAACCGCCGAGCCTCGGGACGATGTGATGGCAGTGCAGGCGCGCGGCCGCGCCGAGCAGGCCGCTGCGTGGCTCGCCGAGCTCGAGCACCGCGATGCGACCGCCCGGGCGCACGACGCGCGCGAGCTCGCGCAGCGCTCGGCCGCGATCCGGGACGTTGCGGATGCCGAACGCGATCGTCGCTGCATCGATCTCGCAGTTCGCCTGCGGCAGCTCCTGCGCGTCGCCGATCACGAGCGACACGCGATCGGTGAGCCCGCGCTTCGCGAGCTTTTGCTTCGCGACACCGAGCATGCCGCCGGAGGGATCGAGCCCGATCACCGACGCGCCTGGACACGCACGCGCGATCTCGATCGCGAGGTCGCCGGTACCGGTCGCGACGTCGAGCACGCGCGGGCTCTCGCCGAACCAGGTGCCGCGATCCTTGCGCCGCATGTCGAGGCCGAGCGCGCGCACGACGCGGCGGCGCCAGCGCTGGTCGAGACCGAGCGACAGCACGCGGTTGACGAAGTCGTAACGCGCGGCGATCCGATCGAACATTTCGCCGCTCCCGAGCGTAGGGAGCTGCTGCGGCGCGACGACGGGGAGCGACTCTTCCGGTTGGGCGAGCTGGTTCATGACGTCCTCTCCAGCGAAGCGAGGGCAACGGTCTCGAGCGAGTCGCGCGCGGTGCAGGCGGGAAGCCCCGTGAGCGTGTCGAGCGCGAGCTGCACGTGCTGCTCGGCGAGCTCGCGCGTCGCAAGCAGCGCGCCGGTCGCGCGCACCCCGGTTGCGATCGCGGTCAGCTCGGCTGGTTTGGGAACGTCCTCTCCGATCATCGCTTCGAGACGCGCGCGCAGCGATGGCTCGCGCTCGAGCGCGACGATCAGCGGGTAGGTCATCTTGCCTTCGCGCAGATCGGCGAGCGGATCCTTGCCGGTGGGGCCAACCCCGGCGCCCGGAGTGAATCCGGGCGCCTCCATTTGGGGACCCGCGAAGTCGAGCTCGTCGTCGACGGCCTGGAACGCGACGCCGAGGTGCACGCCGTACTTTGCGAGCACGGCCTCGTGGTCCGCCGTCATGCCGGCACTGCGCGCACCGGCGAGCATCGCCCAGCGGAACAACGCCGCCGTCTTGCCCTCGACGATGCGGAAGTACTCGTCGCGATCGGCGACGACGCGGCCGCGGCGCTCGAGCTGGAGCGACTCGGCCATGATCATTTCGTCGATCACTTCGAGCATGCGATCGAGCAGGCCATCGACACCGGCGGCAGCGATGCGGCGCAGCGCCGCGACGAGCAGCCAGTCACCGGCAAAGATCGAGGCCGCGTTGCCGTACACGACGGCGGCCGCGGGTTGACCGCGCCTGCGCTCGGCAAGATCGACGACGTCGTCGTGGAGCAGCGTCGCCGTATGGACGAGCTCGACCGCGACGGCGAGGCCGCGCGCGCGAGGCGTGAAGCCATCGCCGAAGCGGCTCGCGAGCGCGACACACAGCGGGCGCAGGTGCTTGCCGCGCAGGTCGAGCAAGTGATGCGCCGCTTGATGGACGACGCGCGCACCGCGCGGCAGCGTGGCTAGCTCGGCCTCGAAGTCCGCGAGGTCGGCGCGGACCCAGCGGCCGAGCGCCGCCAACCTTTGGCGTAGATCGCTCGCGCCGCGCGCTCCGCTGATAGTTGCGAGGCGGTCGAGGACCACAGCCCCGACCGACGTGACCGATTCGTAAGCGACCGTCATGGGCTGCTTCTCCGATGCTTCAAGACGTTTCAAAGATTCTTGAAACTTCGTGATTAGGCAACCGGGAGCGCCAACTTATTGAAAAGCAGCCGATCTGCCGCCCCTCCCGCAAAGAAGACAAGGATTTGCCACCCCGGTATCCTTAGCTCTGCGGTGCCTAAACATCGGGGTCGCGAACAGCGACTGGTGAGTCGTTGTCGTGTCGAGTTCGACCGACCGAGCGGCCCCGTGGAAGCAGAGACCGAAGATCTGTCGGCGCGCGGCATGTTCATCCGCACCGATGCGCTGCTGCCGGTCGGTGAAGAGACCGAGATCCGGCTGACGCTTCCGGACCAGACGTACCTGACAATGAAGGCGCGCGTCGCGCACATGCTGACGCCACACGCGGCGCGCGCGCTCGGACGCCATCCGGGCATGGGCTTCGAGCTGATCGGTGTCGATACACCGTCGAAGCTCAAGCTACGCACGCACGTCGACAACGTACGTGTCGAGACCACGAACCCAGGCCTGACGACGACGACACAAGCCGTGATCGTCGAGCCGATCTCGCCGCTGCGCGAGCGTATGACGCGTTGTCTCGAAGGCGCCGGCTTCAGGATCATCGCAGTTGCGGGCATGCCGGCGGCGCTCGACGCGTGCACGCAGTGGCGCCCCGACATCATCATCAGTGCGGCGACGCTCGAGCACGGGATGACCGGCATCGAGCTCTCGTACGCGATGGCCGAGCACTCGGTACTTGCCGACGTTCCGCTCGTGCTCACCGGTGACGAGGGTGACCTCGCGCGGCTCGAAGCGTTTCGCGCCGGCATTCGCGATTACATCCCGCGGCCGTTTCTCGACGAGGAGCTCGTGATCCGCGTGCATCGCGTGGTGGCGCCGGTCGCGCCGATCGCGAATCCGGGGTTGCGCGGCAACCTCGTCGACATCGGGCTCGGCACATTGCTGTCGTTGTTCGAGTTCGAGCGCAAGAGCGGCATCCTGTTGCTCATCCGCGACGGCGAGATCGCACGCATGTTCGTATCGGAGGGTCGCGTGCTCAAGGTCGAAGGCAGCATGGCGAACGGCGCGCCCAAGCACCGATTGATGTCACTGCTCGACTGGCACGCCGGCCAGTTCGAATTCTCGCCATGCTCGATCGGTGGACGCGACGAGCTCAACACGAGCATCACGCAACTGTTGCTCGAGCACGCGCGTACGCGCGACGAGCAGAGCCCCGAGAAAACGCCCAAGGTGCGGCGATAACGCTGTCGCAGCGCTGTCGCACTGTTCTACGGAATGCTCGTGATGCAACATCGGTTCGCCAGCCGAGTCCACCGTTCGTGTCCGTTGTGGATCACAGGCGCATGCGTCGTCTTGGCTTCCTCCTCTTGATCGCGAGCACGACTGCGCACGCGCAGTCAGTGCCGGCGGAGGTGCGTGCGCACGCGACGCGACGCTCGGGCCCGGTCGCGATCGACGGCCGGCTCGACGAAGCGGTGTGGACCGCGGCTCCTCGCCAAGGCAGCTTCACGCAGCGGTTTCCCAAGGACGGTGCGAAGGCCTCGCAGGATACCCAGTTCGCGTTGCTGTTCGACGACGACGCGATCTACGTCGGCGTGTGGGCCAGCGACCCCGAGCCGCACAAGATCCGGCGTACGCTCACGCGCCGCGACGTCAATGTGCTCGCCGACGCGGTGCTGATCGGCATCGACTCGTATCACGACAAGCGCACTGCGTACGTGTTCCAGCTCAACGCCGCCGGCGTCCAGCGCGACATGATGCTGTTCGACGACATGGCCCAGGACGATACCTGGGATGCGGTGTGGACCGGCGACGTCGCGATCACGCCGCAAGGCTGGACGGCGGAGGTGCGCATCCCGCTCAACCAGCTGAGGTTCGCAGGCGGCGACAAACACGAGTGGGGCCTCCAGGTCGTGCGCGTCGTCGGTCGTAACCAGGAGGAGAGCGCGTGGTCGCCGTGGCCGCGTACCGGCAACCAGATCGTGAGCCGGTTCGGCGTCATCGATGGCATCGAGGTCACGAAGCCCGCGCGTCGACTCGAGCTGCTTCCCTACGCGAGCGGCGGTCTCCAGACCCAACCGGTCGAAGCCGGCGATCCGCTCAACGCGGAAACGTCGGCGCTTGGCAACGCCGGAGTTGATTTGAAGTATGGGCTCGGGCCCGCGTTCACCATGTCGGCGACGCTCAATCCCGACTTCGGTCAGGTCGAGGCCGATCCGTCGCAGGTGAACCTGTCGGCAAACGAGCTGTTCTTCGCCGAGAAGCGGCCGTTCTTTCTCGAGGGCGCAGATCTGTTCAAGCTGCCGATCGGCAGCGGCGGCAACCAGATCGAGGGCGCGTTCTACAGCCGCCGCATCGGTGCGGCGCCGCCCGAGCCCGACATGGCCTACGAGTACATCGCTGCGCCGACCGCAACGACGATCTACAGCGCCGCGAAGCTGACCGGCAAGACGAATACCGGTTGGTCGGTCGGCGTGCTCGACGCGATCACCGGCGAGGAGAGCGCCACGGTCGTCGACGGCACGGGCACGCAGATGAGGCCAGTCGTCGCGCCGCTCACGAACTACGCCGTGGGCCGCGTCAAACGCGATCTGCGCGGCGGCAAGACCACGGTTGGATTATCGGCGACGTCGGTGCATCGCGCGCTCGCGTCAGATACACCACTCGCTGCGATCAACCACGATCAGGCGTACACCGCCGGCGCGCAAGTCACGCATCGCTGGGGCGACAACGCGTGGGAGCTCGACGCGCACGGCGTCGGCAGCTACGTGCACGGAACGACCGATGCGATCACGCGCACGCAGCAGCTCAACCGTCATCTCTACCAACGACCCGATGCCGATCATGTCGAGGTCGATCCGACTCGCACGAGCTTGGCCGGTATGGGCATGTCGTGGGCCGTCGGTCGCTCGGGAGAGACGAAGCACTGGCGCTGGGCGCAAGGTGGCGATCTGCGCACGCCGGGCCTCGAGCTCAACGACGTCGGCTTTCAGTTCTTCTCGGACCGCCTCGAGACGTGGGGTTGGCTCGAGTATCGCGAGGACGACCCCGGCGACACCGTGAACAATTGGCGCGCAGAGATCGTACCGTTCGAGGTCACGACGCTCGAGCCGCGGTTAATTGCGTACGGCACCAACGCGGCGATTTCCGCGCAGCTCACGAATTACTGGTCGTTCCGCAACAGCTGGCATGTGGAAGCGGGCGGCTGGGACGTGATGGCGCTCCGCGGTGGGCCCGCGCTACGCACGGACGCGAGCGTGAATTCGAACATCGGTGTCTCGACCGATTCGCGCAAAGACCTGCGCGGCGACTTCTGGGTCAACTGGTTTCGCAACTTCGCCGCTGATGCGATCCAGGTCAATACGGGCGGCGGGGCGAACATCCAAGCACGCTCGAACATCGACGTGTTCGTCGGGCTCGATTGGACGCAACGCACCGATCCGATGCAGTACATCACGCAGGTCGAAGACACCGGCGGCCGCACGCACTACGTGTTCGGCACGATCGCGCAGACCGTCGTGTCGCTGACGACGCGCGTGAACTGGACGTTCTCACCGAAGCTGTCGCTGCAGCTGTACGCGCAACCGTTCATCGCCGCGGGCAATTACCGAGAGCTCAAGGACGTCGACAACCCGCACGCGCAGCGCTTCGAAGATCGATTCCACGTGCTGACCGGCAACGATTACAGCGTCACGGATGGCACCGTGTCGGTGTCCCACAACGGAACGTACGCGTTCGCTCAGCCCGATTTCGATTTCGGTGAGTTGCGCTCGACGGTGGTGCTGAGGTGGGAGTACCGCCCAGGTTCAGCCGTGTTTGCGATTTGGAGTCACGGCCGGACCAATTTCGTCGACGGTGGACGCTTCGATCTCGCGAATGACATTGCCGATCTGGGACGTGCGCCTGGTGAACACATCGTGATGATCAAGGCGAACTACTGGATCGGTCTCTAGCGTTATACTCGTCGGGATGGAGCCGGCCACCACGGCCCCTGAAGCCAGGCGCTTCGGGAAGTACACGCTCGTCGCGAAGTTAGCGACTGGTGGCATGGCCGAGATCTTCCTTGCGCGCCTGCACGGAGATGGCGGCTTCGAGAAGCTCGTGTGCATCAAGCGGATCCTGCCGCACCTCGCGAAGGATCCGCAGTTCGTCGCGATGTTCTTGGACGAGGCTCGCGTCGCTGCGCGGATCTCGCATCCAAACGTCTGTCAGGTGTTCGAGCTCGGCGAGTGCGAAGGCCAGTACTACATCGCGATGGAGTACCTCGAGGGTGTTCCGCTTTCGGTGTTTCGCCGCAAGGACTTCTACGCGATGCCGCCGGATCCGCGCCTCGTCGCGGGCTTCGGTGTGCAAGCGTGCGAAGGGCTGCATCACGCGCATCAGCTCAAGCGTCCCGACGGCGAGTTGCTCGGCGTGATCCACCGCGATATCTCGCCGCAGAATCTGTTCGCGACGACCGACGGCGTGGTCAAGGTGCTCGACTTCGGCATCGCGAAGGTGCAGGACGCGTCGGTGCGCACGAGCACGGGCGCGGTCAAAGGCACGTACGCGTACATGGCGCCCGAACAGCTACGCAACGAGAGCCTCGATCGCCGCGTCGATGTCTGGGCGATCGGCGCGGTGCTGTGGGAGACGCTCGCGCAGCGCCACCTGTTCAAGCGCGATACCGAGTTCCTCACGTTCGAAGCGATCACGAAGCTGCCGATTCCCGACATCTTCGAAGTTCGTCCCGACGTGCCGCCGTTGCTCGCCGACACGATCGCACGCGCACTGTCGCGCAATCCCGCGGATCGGTTCGCGAGCGCGCGTGCACTCGGTGAAGCACTTGCACAGGCAGTCGGCCCGCTCGGCGGTCCCGCGTCATCGGCGCAGATCAGTGACGAGGTCACGCATTCGTTCGAAGCGACACTCGCCGAGCAGCGCATGCTGCTGCGCATCGCGCGAGAAGGCGGCCAGTTCGATCTCGAGCGGTCGAGCCCGCTCGTCGCGCACGGCACGTCGATCACGTCGACGCCAGTATCGAACATCCAGCGCCGCGTCGACGAAGCGAAGGCCGAAGTCGCGCACTTCGTCGCCGCGACGCAGGCGATCGAGTCGCTCTACGAAGACGAGGGCATGCAATCGCAGGCCGGCCAGTACCGCTTCGGCACCGACGGTGCGTTCACGCCTGCACCGAGCCGGCGTGCGTCGGGGCAGCAAGACTCACAAGACGAGTCCGGGATCATCGTCGGTCACGGTGCACCCAGGCAGTCGGGACCGTACGCGGTCGCGCCGGCTGGGTGGCGTTACGACGAGACCCAGTTGCCGGTTCCGGCGCCACAGCGCACGAGCGGTGCGCAAATCGTGCAGGCGCCGCATCGTTCGTCGAAGCTGCCATGGATGATCGCGACGGTCGTGATTGCTGCGGCTGCAGCGACGATCGCGATGCTCTACATGGAGCTCAGAGGCATGAAGCCGGAGGTCGCACCGGCGGAGAAGCCGAGCGAGCCCGTCGTGATGCAAACGGTTCAGCCGCCACCGCCGGTCGCAGCTGTAAAACCACCTGCGCCGACGCCTGCACCCGAACCACCGCCTGCGCCTGCACCCGAACCACAGCCGGTGGCTCGCATCGAAAACAAAGTCGCGAAGGTCGAGCCGGTGCCGACGAAGAAGGTCGAAACCACGCAGCGTGACAAAGCCGACAAGCGCGGCGACACGAAGGTGACTGCGACGCGCGTCGACAAAGCGCCTGACAAGAAGATCGACAAGAAGAGTGACAAGACCGACAAAAAGCAGGTGGTCGAAACCAAGACACCACCGCCACCGCCAGAAAAGGTGAGTGGACCGCCGGGCTCGATCACGATCGATTCGACGCCGGTCTACGCGGTGATCTACATCGACGGCAAGAAGTACGGCGAGACGCCGCTCGTCAACATCAAGCTCGCGCCTGGTAAACACAGCGTTCGCGCCGTATCGCCCTCAGGATCGACGCGTACGCTGACGATCAATATCGAGTCGGGAAAGACCGCGCCGGTCCGCCGCATCGAGTGGTAACATTTCGCGCATGAGGTCCTGGTGGGGGCAGGTCGCCGTTGCGGCCGCACTGCTAACCACGCTCGCGTCACAGGCGCACGCGGATGCGCTCGCCGACGCGCGTAAAGCCGTCGGCGGCTCGGATTATCTGAGCGCGCGTCCTGCACTCGAGAAGGCGCTCACCGCCGGCAAGGCGAGCCCGGCGGATCTTGCCGAGATTTACAAGCTGACCGGTATCGTCGAAGCGGCGCTCGGCAACGCGGGACCGTCGGAAAAAGCATTCGCGAAGTGGCTCGCGCTCGAGCCGAAGGGCTCGTTGCCGGATGGCACGTCGCCGAAGATCACGCGGCCGTTTTCGGCGGCGCAGGAGCACGCGAAGAAAGCGGGCCCGCTGTCGGCGAAAGCGGAGACCAGTGACGATCCGCCCTCGGTCACGCTCGTGATCGCGAACGATCCGCAGAAGATGATCGTGGGCGCGAAGGTCTACTACGTCACCGATCGCAAGTCCGAGCAGACGCTCGAGGCCGACGGCAAGGACAAGATCACGATCGATCTCGATATCGGCAAGCGCATCGATCTGCGATTGCATGCGGTCGACGAGTACGGCAACCGCGTGGTCGAGCTCGGCTCCAAAGACGTGCCGATCGTGATCACGAGCTCGGGCAAAGAGAAGCAGATCGATCCGGCGGATCGCGATTTGCTCGTGCAGAAGAAGAAGCGCGAGCCGGAGAAGCCGCGTCCGTGGATCTTGAAGTGGTGGGTGTGGGGCACCGCGACCGTGTTGACGACAGGCGTCGGCGGTTACTTCGCGTGGCGCACGTACGATGACGTGCAGCGCATCGAGTACCTCAATGCGAACAGCCTCGCGTACCAGTGGTCCGACGAGCAGGCAGTCGAGCGGTCGGCGCGCCGTAACTTGCTCGTCACCAATATCGCTGCCGGAACCGCAGGTGCGTTCGCGATCGGCACGATCCTGTTGTACCTGACGCGACCGACGAGCAGCGAGACCGAGCTGCGCGCCACCGTCACCCCGACGCGTGGCGGCGGTGCCGTCGTCTTTGGAGGTCAGTTCTGATGCGAGCGATCTGGCTCACGATCGTGGTCACGGCGTGCACGCTGAACGTCGACTACACGGGCACGTACTATCAATGCAACCCCGACGGCACGTGCCCACCCGGCTTCGAGTGCCTCGACCTGGTTTGCGTGCCTGCGGATCCGGTTCCTCCCGCGTGCTCGACGCAGATGGACGCAGGCGGCTTCCACACCTGTTCCGTGCGCGAGGACAAGACCGTGTGGTGCTGGGGTCGCAACGACTCGGGTCAGCTCGGCGACGGCACCGCGACCGACAGCGATCTGCCCGTGAAGGTCGCGAACGTCATGAACGCGACGCAGGTCGGTGCCGGCGAGCTCTTCTCGTGCGCGCTCGACGAAATGGGGCAGGTCTGGTGCTGGGGCAACAACGCGACAGGCCAGCTTGGCGACGGCAGCACGAGCGATAGCCGCACCGCTGTGCAGGTGATGATCGCCGGCGCGACGCAGCTCGCGGTCGGCGCCGATCACGCGTGCGTCTTGAAGAGTGACGGCAGCGTCGCGTGCTGGGGCGATAACGAAGACGGCCAGCTCGGCGATGGCAGCAACACCGCGCGCAACTCGCCGACCACGGTCGGCATGCTCGACACCGCGAAGGGCGTGGCCGCCGGTTACGACATCTCGTGTGCGGTGCTGACGGACGGCAGCGCGCAGTGCTGGGGCGAGAACGACGACGGCGATCTCGGCGTCGGCGATACGATGGCTCACACGCGCCCGGCGCCGGTGGTCGACGTCACGAACGTGCACAGCATCGCGAGCGGCGACAACTTCACGTGCTTCCTCACCGTCGAAGGTTTCGTGTGGTGCGCCGGTCAAAACAACGAAGGCCAGCTCGGTGCCGGCACGCTGTCGCAATCGTCGCGGCCGCTGAACACGTTGATTCCGGTACGCGCGGTCTCGATCGCGGCCGGCTTGTCGCACGCGTGCGCCGCCGACCACGTCAACAACGTGTGGTGCTGGGGTCTCGGCGCCGACGGTCGGGGGCTCGATGGCGCCGGGCAGCGCAAGACGATTCCGGTGCGCGGACTGCCCGAGCGGGTGGTCGGCGTGAGCGCCGGCGGCGAGCACACGTGCGTGATCGACGACGAGGGCGCGATTCGCTGCGCTGGCTTCAATCGCCGCGGTCAGCTCGGCGATGGTCGCGCGGTGACGAGCGGCAGCCCGGTCCAGGTCGCCGGCGTGACAAATGCGGTCATGCTCGCCGCGGGTGGGCGCCACACGTGCGCGGCGCAACAGGACGGCAAGGTGCTGTGCTGGGGCGAGAACAACAACGGCGAATCGGGCAACGGAGCCTTCATCGCGCAGCAAACAGTGCCGCACGTCGTCTACGGCATCTCGAATCCGATCGACATGAGCGCGGGCGCCGAGCACACCTGCGCGCTCGTCGAAGACGGCGTGTACTGCTGGGGCGAGAACAACGGCGGCCGGCTCGGCGACGGCACGCAAACTACCTCAGCGCAGCCACGTCGGGTCTTCAATCTCGGTGGCACCGCGACGAAGCTGTCGAGCGGCGACGCTGCGTCGTTCGCGATCGTCGGCAACAACGCGCGGTGCTGGGGCGCGGGATTCGGCGTCAATCCGACGACGATCATGAACGTCACCGACATCAGCGCGGGCAGTCAGCATCACTGCGTGATCGAGACCGACCGCACCGTGTCGTGTTTCGGGGCCAACTTTCGTTATCAGCTCGGCGATGGCACCAACATGGACAGCGCGTCGGGGGTGCAAGCGATGGGCGTGACGAACGCGGTCCAAGTCCAGACGCGCTTCGAGGCAAGCTGCGCACTCATCATGGACGGCACGGTCAAGTGCTGGGGCCTCAACGAGGGCGCCCGGCTCGGCGTCGGTAACGCGAGCTATGCACAGCAATCGCCCGCCGTGGTGATGGGCGTGTCGGGCATCGAGAAGTTCTCGATGGGCTACGAGGCGAGCTGCGCGACCAAGAGTGACGGCACCGTGTGGTGCTGGGGCTTTAACTACTTCGGTCAGGTCGGCGACGGCAGCTATCAGATGAAGCCCGCGGCGGTGCAGATCCTCGGGCTCACGGGCGTGAAGGACATCGCGTCGGGTGGCTCGCACACGTGCGCGATCGATGGCAACAGCAACGTGGTGTGCTGGGGCCTCGGCGCCGATGGTCAGCTCGGCAACGGCATTCGCCAGATCGTGCGCCCGGTCGGCGTGCGAATGAGCTGCCCGCAGTCGTGATCAGCGCGGTGGCGGTGGGCGCAACTGCTCCCACGGCGCGTTGAGGCCGAGGTACTCGCCCCATTCGAAGCCGCTCTGACTCATCGCTCGCATCTGCTGTGCGGACAGGATCTGGCCGATCTGCCCGTTCGCTTCGGTGAGCAGGCCGCCGAGGCCGCCTGCGAACTCGAGCATGCCCGACACGTTGCGCTCGTAAGGCGTGAGCATGCCGTCGGCGATCGCTTTGTTCGTGTAGTCGATCGCATCGGCGTAGACCTTCTCGAATGCCTGGTCGAGCTTCTTCGACTGCTCGGGCGTGACGCCGGCTTTCTCCTCGGCTTGCTTGCGCATCTCGTCGACACGCGAGCGCGGGACGAGCAGCCCGGCGGTGATCATCGGCATGATCCGATTGCGGTATTCCTCTTCGGTTTCACCGTCGAGGCGGCCGAGCCAGGCGGCGAGCTCCTGCTGGCGCCGCTGGCGACGCTCGAGGCGTGATTCCTTCTGCTCCTCGGGCAGGGAAGGAGCAGGGCCGGTCCCGGTGCCGCGCGCCGCACCGCTCGCGCGCATGATGTCGGTCCACGGATCGGCGTTCCCTGCGGCCGCGACTTTCTCGGCGGGTGCCGGCGCTGGCTTGTTCGCACGCGCTTCGGCAAGTGCATCTTCGAGCGCGCGGTTGTCGAGATAGAGATAGATGGCAAGCGCGACCCCGACGACGGACGTCGCGGCGAACACCCAGGTGGCGCGAGACATGCCGGGAAGGCTAGCATGCCGACCGTGGAGCAAAAGGCGGAGCTTCGGCTGCCGACGATCGCGGTGCCGGTAACGCTGGTCGTGGTGGGTCACGCGGCTGTAACGGCCGAGCTCTTCGTCGGAGATGTGCCGCGGATCAGCCGGAGCCAGCTCCTCGACGACATTGCCACCCTGCTCGATCAGGACGCGGCGTTCCTACCCATTCGGGGGGAGGCCGGTGTGCGGCTGCTCGCAAAGCACTCGATCGCGTGGCTCGCGATCACGCGCCAGGAGCAAGCCAATGACGAGGACGTCGACGATTCTCCGTCGGAGGTGATCACGCTCTACGACCGTCGCCATCGCGTGACCGTGCAGCTCGTCACCGGCGAGTCGCTCGGCGGCACACTGTTCGATTCGTCGCCGGCGGATCGGCCGCGCGTGATCGATCACTTGAATCGGGCCGGGCGATTCGTGCGGCTGTGGACGCCGGACGAGCAATATCTGATCGCCAAGGACCACATCCTCGAAGTCCGCGAGCAGGAGTGACATGGCAAAGATCGATGTGTACCTGCGATCGATCGAGCGCTTCGGCGCCGCCGGCGCGATCCTGTCGTCGGGACAAGCCGTCACGCTGCGCTTCCCACAAGGTGACCGCCACGCGACGCAGGTGACACCGCACGATCAGCTCGTCGCGATCGTGCGCGAGGTCGCGCCACCTGCTGCGCTCGCCCAGATCGATAGCAGTCGGCCGGCGAGATTCGACATCGAGTCCAGTGGTGTGCGCTACACGCTGAGCGTCACGCCGAAGGGCGCGCTATGGCAGGTGCTGATCGAAGGGGTTGCGGGCGCGGCCGCCGCGGTGCCGTCGCCGGTGACGCAGGCGACGACGCAGCTGCCTCGCCAATATCCGCGTGCGGGGACGGCGCCGTCGGCACCAGCGACACCGGCGGCACCGGCGGCACCGGCGGCACCGGCGGCACCGTCGACCGATGCCGGCGATATGCCAATCGAGCGCGGCCAATATGTCGAAGCACCGACGCGCACCACGAGCGGCAGCGCGCTGCTCGATCAATGGACGAACGCGGCACGCTCGGCGCGGGCGACCGACGTCTATCTCGCGACCGGTGCGCCGCCGGTAGCGCGCGTCGGCGGCGAGTTGCAACCGCTCGGCGAGCGCGGCGCGCTCGAAGCGGAGACGATCTCGCGCGAGCTCGGCGTCGTGGCACCCGCCGATG
>DATDCH010000345.1:0-7452 GCA_036524455.1 Kofleriaceae bacterium
AGTGACAGCAAAAATCAGTGACGGAATCGAGCGCATCCGAAGGGATGGGCTCCCGCGCAGCCGAGCGGTAACATGAAGTCTCGTGTCCTCGACACCGGCGCAAAAATTCGTGTGCCCGCGCTGTCGCACCTCGTTTGCGGAGCCGAGCCACTTTTGCCGCGAGTGCGGAGCCGACATGACGCGCGCGAGCGCGCTCGATGCTGCGGCGCGTTCGGATCCGGCGCTCGCCGCGACCGGCGCGAGCGACTCGAACCGCGTGCTCAACGAAGACCGCAGACTGACGGATTCGAATCAGGCGTGGCTCGGTAAGATCGTCGACGGTCGCTATCGCGTGCTCGAAGTGATCGGGCGCGGCGGCATGGGTGTCGTCTATCGCGTCGAGCACCTTCGCATGGGCAAGATCGCCGCGATGAAAGTGCTGCATCGCGATCTCGCGAGCGATCCGGATGTCATCAATCGCTTCGAGCGCGAAGCGGCGGCGATCTCGAAGCTGCACCATCCACACACCGTGCAGGTCTTCGACTTCGGAACCGCCGGCGACGCGCTGTACTTGATCATGGAGTACGTGCGCGGCGTCGATCTCGCGCACATGATCCAGCGCGACGGACCGATGCCGTGGTCGCGCGCGGCGCCGATGCTCGCGCAGGTGTGCAGCGCGCTGCAGGAAGCGCACGAGCTCAACATCGTGCACCGCGACCTCAAGCCGGAGAACGTGCTGATCACGCGCACCGCCGGCGGGCGCGATTACGCGAAGGTCCTCGACTTCGGGCTCGCGAAGCTCGACCAGCGCGTGCCGTCGACGATGACCGATCGCCAGCAGATCGTCGGCACACCGTATTTCATGTCGCCCGAGCAGATCCGCGGTGACGACGTCGACACGCGCAGCGACATCTACTCGTTCGGTGCACTGATGTTCGAGCTGCTCACCGCGCAACACCTGTTTCAGGGCTCGACCGCGGTCGGCGTGCTGACCAAGCACCTGACCGCCGACCCCGACGCGCCTTCGATGCGCGCGCCCAAAGCCGGCATCGATCCACAAGTCGATCATCTGTGCCGCAAAGCTCTCGCGAAAGATCCGACGCAGCGCTGGCAGACCGCCGCTGAGCTCGCCGCCGCGATCGAAGAGGTCTACGTCGAGACGATCGGCTACGGCACCGGACCCGGCCAGCGCAGCAAGCCGATCCGCAGACCGCTCGACGAAGAACACTTCGAGAGCGACTTGCGCCTGCGCCGCTCCGACATCGACGCATTCGAGCGCAGCCTGCGCCGTCAGAAGTACTTCATGCTGATGCTGATGCTGCTCGTCGTGCTCGGCGGCGCGGCCGCGGCCGTCTGGTTCGTGATGCGCGAGAAGCCGCCGCTCACCGAGGAAAGCGAACCGAACAACGACGGCAATCACGCGAATCGCATCGCGGCGAACACCGAGATCACCGGCTACCTCGGCAAGCGAATGTCGCAGCAGGACGGCGACCGCGACACGTACATCGTGAAATTTCCCGGCGGCAGCCGGCGCATCGTCACCGTGCGCGTCACCGGCGTTCCGAATCAGAACGTCAATCTCTCCGTGCATGACGTGCTTTCCGACGACGGCGAGCTCGGCGAAGGCGAGGTCCTGCACCGCCGGGCGATCGAAGGCCCCGTGGTCGTCACTGTCGGCCAGACCGTCGTGAAAGGCACGCTGCCGATCGAGAACGTCAGCGATCCGTACAAGCTCACCGTGACCGAAGAGAAGCTGGCCGGCGAGATCGAACCGAACGCGAACGACGCCGATGCCAATCCACTCGAGCTCACGCACGAGCTGCGCGGCTACCTAGACACGCGACAAGACACCGATCAGCTGCGCTGGACCGGCGAGACCGGCGAGTACAACGTCGTCGTTCGCGGCGACGGGCTGCCGCTGACCTGGCGGCTCGCCGACGGCCAGCTCCGCACGCCCGGCTCGGCGCGCGTCACGCTGCAACACGGTGAGCTGATCCGGCTCGAGCGCAGCGACCGCAGCGCGACCGGTCCCCTGACCGCACGCGACGTCAGTTGGTCGGTCGTCGTGATGCCGCGTCAGTAACGTGACTTAAGCCGCCTCGCGATGAGGTAGGTGCAATTGCGATCCCATCGTGCGTTACGATGATTCGCGTGAGGCGGCTATTCCTATGTCTCGCGCTCGCTGCGTGTGGTGACGACGCAGCGACGTGCCCCGGTCCGTTTGACGACGGCGATCCGAACGGCCACGCCGATCCGCTCGGCGCCGCTGCCGGCGAAGCGCGCGCGGGACGCATTCGCGAGGCCGATCTTCCGCCGGTCGCATCCGGTCTCGCGACGTGGCGCGACGGCGACTTCGTGCTCGCGAACGACAAGATCGCGATCGTGATCGAGGATGTCGGCGATAGCGACCTCTACGATCCGTGGGGTGGGCGTCCCGTCGGCGTCGCGCGCGTCGAGGGCGGCAAGCTCGTCGAGCCGAACAACTTCGGCGAGCTATTCATCCTCACCGGCCGCTCCACGGTCCTCACCGAATCGGTCACCGTGATCGACGACGGCAGCGGAGGCGGCGCCGCCATCGTGCGCACGCGCGGCAAGCTGCATCCGTTGCCGTTCATCGAGAACATCATCGCGGTGCTCTACAACGACGCGTACACCGACCTCGAAGCGACGATCGATTACCGGCTCGAGCCTGGCGCCGAGCACGTCGACATCGTCATGCGCTACGCGTCGACTCGCGACAAGCTCACGAAGGTGCCGTCTACGCTGCACGCCGTGATGTACAGCAAGCGCACGTCGCCGTCGGCGTTCCAGCCCGGCGCGGGGTTCGACGAGACACTCAACGGTCCGTACCTCGCGCTCGTCGAGGACGGTGCGACCAGCTGGGCGTACGCGCTCGGCGAGGGCAATCTCCAGAGCTCGCTCGCGGTGAGCGGCTTCCTCGGCGCGTTCGGCGGCGGCTTCGACATTCCTGCGTGCGGCACCGCGGAGCGCCTGCACGCGAAGCTGATCATCGGCGGCCCCGGGCTCGACGGCGTGCAGGCAGCCGCCGCTCGCACGCTCGGCACCGAGCAACGCGTGATCACCGGAACCGTCACGCGCGGCGGTGTGCCCGCGGCCGGCGTGCACGTCCACGCGGTCGAGGGATCGACCTACTTCACACGCACGACGACAAACCCGGCCGGCGAGTTCACGCTCCATGTACCGGTCGCTGCGAGCGTGCGTCTCGACGCGTTCCGCCCCGGTGACGCACCCGCCAGCGCCGAGGTCGGCACCGGCGCGTCGGCGACGATCGATCTTCCGGCACAGGGCTCGATCCACGTCGTCGCGACCGAAAACGCTCAGCCCGTGCCCGTGCGCGTGCAGGTGCTCGCGACTGATCCGCCGCGCATGCCGGGGAACTACGGCGAAGCAGCGATCTCCGGCGGTCGCGTCTACGTCGAGTATCCGGTCTCCGGCGACATCACGTTGCCGATCGCGCCGGGTAGCTACGAAGTGGTGGTGTCGCGCGGCTACGAATACGACATCGTGCGCCAGACCGTGACCGTGACCGCGGGGCAGACCGCCCAAGTCGACGCCCAACTGGATCGCGTGATCGATACGACCGGCATCCAGTGCGGTGACTTCCACATCCACACGTGGCGCTCGAACGACTCCGGCGACGACGCCACCCGCAAGCTCGCACAGTCCGTCGGCGACGGCGTCGAGTTGCCCGTGCGCTCGGAGCACGAGTTCGTCGCCGACTTCAAGGCGGAGATCGCCGAGCTCGGCGTCGGCGCGCACGCAGCGGGCTTCGGCTCGATCGAGCTGAGCTCGATGGAGATCTGGGGCCACATGGGCGTGTTTCCACTCACGCCCGACCCTGCCCTGCCGAACGCCGGCGCACCGAAGTGGCAATCGTGGCCGACGCCCGACGATCCCGACGCGCCGTTCGAGACGCTGTCACCGCCGGTCGTGTTCGACGCCGCGCGCGCGCGCGCAGAGGCGCCGCTCATCATCATCAACCACCCACGCGGCGGCACGAACTACTTCGGCTACGTCGGCTACGATCCGGCGACCGGGCTCGCCGAGCTCGAGAGCGACTGGGACACCAAGTTCACGCTCGTCGAGGTGTTCAACGACTCGGGCTGGGAGGCGAACAAGACCGGCAACGTCAGAGACTGGTTCGGCCTGCTCCGCGCGGGGCGCAAAGTGTTCGCTGTCGGCTCGTCGGACTCGCACGGCATCGCGTCGTCGCCGGTCGGCTATCCGCGGACGTGCATGCAGCTCGGCACCGACGATCCCCGCGCGCTCACCGCCACGCAGGTGCGTGACGCGCTCGGCGCGGGCCACTCGACGATCAGCGGCGGCATCTACGTCACCGCGAAGCTCGGCACCGCGGGTCCCGGCGACACCGTCACCGGCGCAGGCTCGCCGATGATGGTCGACGTCGTCGTGCAAGCCGCGACGTGGATCGATGTCGACGCGATCGATGTCGTCGTCGACGGCAACGTCGTCGATACGATCACCGTGATGCCCGGCGACGCCGATCCGAACAACCGCGCGGTGCGCTGGCGCGGCCAGCTTCCCGTGCAGGTGCAGGCGAGCGGCGGCTTCGTCGTGATCGCCGCGTACGGCGGCAGCCACCTCAACCCGGTCCATCCGGGTCGCGTGCCGTTCGGGGTTACCAATCCGATCTTCGTGACGCCGTAGCTTGCGGCGTAAGCCGGCAAACGCCGGTAGTCGCGCGGAGCAATGTAGCGCCCGGCTGTAGTGTCGATCGCGATGATGAAGCGCGCCGCGTTGGTGTCGTGTGTCGTGGTTCGTGTCGCGGCGGCCGAAGACGCAGAGGACGTCCGTGAGGTCGCCGTCGAGAGCGCCATCGCGTCGGAAGCGATCGCGACCGCCGATCCAGCGGCGGCCGGAGTTGCGAGCATTCGCGCGTCGGCGAACGTGATCGAGATGCTCGGCCGCAAATTCGGCTATCGAGCCGAAATCGGCGCGACCGGCGAGCTGCGCGCAGCGGCTGGCTCGTTGCCACGCAGCGGCGCCGCGTTCAGTGTGCACGCCGGACTCGGCGATGAGCCGCTCGTCGACGGCGGCCCGACGATTGGCGTGCTGGCCATCGACATCGCGTTCGGCCGCGAGCTCGACGCCTTGCCCCGCTTGCGTGATCCGCGCGATCTGCTGCGGCTACCGTACGACCGCAAGCAGTGGCGCCTCGACACGACGTTCGTACGGGTCCGGCTTCCCCGATCGGCCTGGCGCATGTCGATGGTCGATGCGCAGTTCACGTTCACGAACGACGTGCAGCGAGCGGGTGAGCTCGTCTACGCGCGCGAGACCGCTCGCATTGCAATCGATGCGGTGACTGATTGCCGCGCCCCCGATGCCGACCCGCTCTGCGTTCGCATCATGCACTTCGGTGTCGGCGGCCCCAGCGGCGACAACGTGATGGCGTCGGCATCCTTGATGCTGGCACTCGTCGAGGGCGTCCCGGTCTCCGACGCCGTCCGTCTCGACGCCGGTCTCGGCTTGGTCTGGGGTACCTACCACTTCGAGCCGGATCCCGGCCCCGGTGACTGCACGATGACCGGCGCGTGTGCGGTCCTCAAAGTACCCGGCTATCAGCTGGGCGTGCGCGCACCCGCGCCCCGCAGCGAGAAGGTCGAGCTCGTGCGGCGCAGCTACGAAACGATGACGAACGAGCTCGCGATCGAAGATCGCCTGGCGGCGACGACGAGCTGGGCGCATCGCCGGTTCGCGCTCGCTGCGTACGCGTACACCGCGTACACACGGTGGTGGGGGCCGCTCGATCGCCGGCTCGTCAGGCTCGGCAGCGGTGTCACCGGCGGCGCAGACCTCACGATGTCGCGAGCGTTCGGTCACTGGAAGATCGAGAGCGCGATCGCAGCCGGCCGCGGCTGGTACGGAACCCCCGACGGCGACGCGCCGCGCGCTGGTCTCGCCGCGCAAGGCACGCTCGCGCTACGCCACGAATGGCGCAAGCGTTCGCGCTGATCACACGCGACGCTCAGCCTTTCGTGAGCAACACGATACGGCGCTCGTAGGCCTGCAGCTTCGTCAGCGCTTCGCGGAACGCGCCGTACTTGTCGGTCGGCACCACGAGCTTGTCGAGCTTGATCTCGCCTTTGCACGTGATCGTCTGACCGTTTGCCTCGCAGCCTTGCGAATAGCTCACGCCTTCCGCCTTGCCCTCGAGCTTCGGCGGCACGTACGTCACCTTCCAACCGGCGGGCACTTGCACGGTCATCTCGCCGCGTTCGATGCGCGGCGTGCCGAGCCACAGCGGCGTCTTGCGCGTCGACAGGTGCGCGGACGGCGCTTCCTGCGCGGCGTCGAGCGTCACCGGCGGCAGCTCGAACACGCGGAAGTTTGCCTGCGCGATCGAATAGCCTGGCACCGCGACGTCTTGCTTCACCGTGAACGCACCGGTGACCGACTGCGTGTCACCGACCTCGTGCTTCTTGTCGAGCGCGGTGGCTGACAGCGCAGCGGCTTGTTGCTGGAAGTAACGATCGAGTAGCTCGCCCTTGAGTGGACGCAGCTCGCCTTGTGCTTGATCGGCGTACCAGCCGGTCAGCTCGTAGCTGTAGCTCGCTTGCAGATCGCCGTTCGCCGCGAGCTTGAACTCCGCCTTGCGCGTCGAGATCGACGACGACGGATCGAGTGCGGGGCGCGAGCCGAGCTCGGAGCCACCCTTGTCGAGCGGCAGCACGAGGTTGTCTTGGCCGGCGAACGCGATGCCGTACTGACCGTGCTCGTCGCGCGGATCGAGCCACACGTCTTTGCCGTCGACATCGAGCTTCGCGATGATGCGATCGAACTGCGCGATCGTCGGCACGCTCGCCACGACCGGCACCTTGCCGGTACGCACGAGCACGGGACGCCCGGTGATGCCCTGCGACGACGCGAGCGCGAGCAGCAGGCCCACCTTGTCGCGCTCGTCGGCATAACGGTTCTGCAGCACGGCTTCGGGGGCGTGTGGCTCGTAACCGGCCCAGCCGAGCGGCAGGTCGATCGTGCGGATGTCATGCGCGACGAACGCGAACAGCTTCGCCGCCTTTTCGCTCGGCGTCGTCGCGCCGGCCACGATGCGGGCGGCCTCGGCCTTGATCGCCGCCGGCAGTGGCGACGGCACGGCCTTCTTCAGGAATCGCTCGGCGACCGGCTGCACGACCTTCGCCCAGCTCGGCTGGAAGCCATAGATGAGACGCGGCAGCACCGCTTCGTCTTGCAGCGAGCCTTGCTCGGGATGGCGATCCGGCAGGTTGTCGAGCTTGAACGTCCACACGCGGTTGGCGCCGGCGAACGACTGCGTTGGATCGAGCTTCTGGCCTTCGACGGCGAGCTTCGGCGTCACGTTGCTCGGCGCGGTGATCGTGACGACGCGCTCGAGCACCGGATTCCAGCGGCCGAGCATCTGAATGCCGCCGAGCGGCGAATCGGGAGTCGCCTTCGTGGTGCGCGTGTACT
>DATDCH010000346.1:0-4999 GCA_036524455.1 Kofleriaceae bacterium
CCGCGCAGCAGCGCGCGCTCGAGGCCCCAGCGCGTGATCTCGTAGCTGCACGCATCGACGTGGATCTCGCGGACGTGTGCCGGCAGCGCCGCGTACAGGTCGGTCACCACGTGCAGCGTCGACGGCGCCAGCGTGGCGCGCTCGACGCCGAGCAGCTGCGCCAGCCGCTGCGCCGGCGCGGCCGCGTGGTCGAGCACGGCCGGCCTCCCCGTCGTGAGCGCGGCCCACGGCGCGAGCTCGGCGTGCGGGTGCGCGAGCCCGAGGTACAGCGCGCGCGTCAGATCGATCATGGTCCCTTGCAGTTCGGGGGTCCCTGCACCGTGCACCAGAGGAGCTTCTCGATGATCGGTCGCCACGCCGGTGGGTCGTTGGTCGTCGGCAGTGCCAGCGATCGCTTGGTCGCGAACGCGGTGAGCCCCGCGCGCGCCTTGTCCCAGGTGACCTCCTTGTTCGCGGGCGTACGCGCCACGTATTCCAGGCGCTTGAGCGCGCCCCAGATGAAGTACGGCTCGCACGGATCTTTGGGCTTGCCGTTCGACTTCCAATGATTGACGAAGCCGCCGCCGTTGTTCGTGTCGCAGTGGAAGTGCCAGCTGTGGCTGTCGTCCAGCCCGCGCGAGTAGTCGAACACGTTCTTGAACGACAGCCGCAGTGCGGCATTGAGTCGCACGACCATCGCGGCCTGCTCGGGCGGGTCGTCGTTCCAGCTCTTCTCGACCGTCGCATCCTGCGAGCTCCCGGTCCGTGCCGGATCGCGCCAGCGCACGCCGGTGATATCGATCGCGTGGCCGGTCGCGTGGTTGCTGAGACCGACGCTGGTGCAGCCGGTGCCGTCGCTCTGACAGACTTTCTCGGGTCGCTTCCAGCACCGACAGTAGTGCGTGCCGGCCGAGATGATCGTCTTGATCGGCAGCCCCATGCTGTTCGTGATCGTGACGAACGCGGCGAGGCTGTTGTACAGGGCCGGCACCATCTTGGGCTCCATCACCACGCCCCTGCCGTCGGGTTTGTAGCGGCGCGTGGTGCCGGGGACGCGCTTGAATCCCGGATGCTTCTCGAAGTCGACACCGAGCACGGTCTTCACCGTCCACAGCTCGGGGATCGGGTCGCACTTGATCGCCGGCCGGCTCTTGCAGTAGTCGGCGGTGTCGCGGCCAACCTGCTTGCACGACACGATCTCGTCGGGCATCGGCGTCACGCACGACGGCGACTTCACGCGCGGATCCGGCAAGTCCGGAACGACCCAGTCGAGGAATGCCTCGTGCTCGCACGTCGGGCACTCGATGCCTCCGAACGGCAACGGCTGGAAGCTCAGACGTTCCATGGTTTCGTCCTCCTGGAGCCGCGATCAGGTGCGCGTCGCCTCGCGCTTGAACAGCGCGGTGAGCGTGCGGTCGAGCGCGTCGGCACTCTTGACCGCGTCCTGGTTGTTTGCGAACTGGCGCAGCGCGTTCGCGCACGCCTTGTCGAAGCCGCCCGCGAGCTTGAGCCCGAGGGCCTCGCGAACGAACTTCCACCCGCTCTTGAACACGCGCCGCTTGCCCCCGTTCGTGTCGCAATGGAGATGGTTCCAGTGGCCACCGCCGGCGTAGTAGTCGAGCACATGCGCCCACGCCAGCCGCGCGCACGCGTTCACGCGGTGCAGGATCGCGTGGTCAGCAGGGTCCTTGGAGTTCGCGACAAGGACCTCGTTGCCGTCGGCGAAGCGCACGCCACCGATGTCGAACGCATCGCCGTCGGAGTGATCGCTGAGGTTATTCGAGTTGGAGATACACCGGCAGACGATCGAGCCCATCGTGAGGACCGCGACGGGCGCCAGCCCCGCTGCTTTCATGTTCCCGATGAAGGTCGCGAGCGCGTCGCTACCGCGTGGGATCAGCTGGATGATGCGCGGCTTCAGCCGATTCTTCTCGACCACGCGCCAGCGCGTCGATCCAGGAACCTTCTCGAGACCGTGCCGCTCCTTCTTGGTCTTCTTGTCCTTGAAGCCGCCGATGTACTCGAAGCCCACGCCATCGATCTGCGTGATGTCTTCGACGCCCGACAGGACGGGGCAGTTGCGCTCCTGTCCGTCCACGCAGCGCTTGCTCGTCGTCTTCGGGTTCTTCTTGCTCGACGGCGTGCCATAGCCGCCCTTCGGCTTTGCGGGCCGATCGATCACGAGATCGACGAGCCGAGACGTCCCTGTGCCCTCGAGCTCGAGATCACCATGCGGAAGTCCACAGTCGGGGCACAGCTCATCATCGTCGAGCTCGTCGTCGAGCTCGTCGTCGGCCTCGTACTCGTACTCGCGCTGCGCGCACGCCGAGCAGCCACAGCCGCCCGCACCCGCCTCGCGCTGCATGCTCCCGAATGGCTCGGGTCGAAAGATCAGCGTCTCCATGGCGCGCCTCAGGCGGCTCCGTCGCGGCGCTGCTCGCCGAGGCGGCGCTCGAGCAGCACGGCCGGATTCTCCTTGCGCTCGCCGATGTCGCGGCTGTCCTTGGGCTCGAGCGTGAGATCGACGCCGGTCGCGACGCGATATGCGTGCACGTAGCCCTGGATCTCGGGCTTCCAGTAGTTCGCCCAGTCGCGCGCGACGTTCGAGTCGGCCTCGTCGCCCCACAGGTGCCAGCGGATCGACAGCAGCAGCTGCTCGCCGAACACGGCGAGGTTGCGGAAGTGAGTGATCGGCGTGTCGGTCCAGCCCATCAGGCTCTTGAGGCTCTCGGCGTTGCCCATCCACTCCTCGGGATAGGCCACCATCGGGCGACGACCGAGGAACTCCTTGACCTCGGGCCGCGCGAGGATCCACTGCTGCATCAGCATCTCGACGCGCGCGGTCCACGGCAGGTCGCCGAACTGGTTGCCGGCGCCCTGCGAGAGCAACAGGTGCACTTCCTTGAGGCCGTTGAGCAGCGGGAACGGATCCGGGTTGAACTGGAGATTCGCGCTCTGCTGGTAGTATTGCGCGCAGCGGAACAGGAGGTCGTGGAAGGCCTCGATGAACTTCGACCGGCGATCGGCCGCGCGTGACGTCGACGGCACGGCCTTGCCACGCAGCGCGATCCCGTACTCGTGCTCGTACTCGTAGTTGCGCCGCACGAGGCTGAGGCGGCGCTGCTCGTCCTGGACGTAACCCCAGAACACCGAGCTGAGCGGCCGCAGCGGGTTGAGCTCGAGCTGGGCGAGCGGGTCGCGCCCCTCGGAGATCCGGCGGTTCTGGAATCTCAGGTTCAGGGCGTTCATGCCCTGCACGAGCATGCCCTCCTCGTGCCAGTACGACCAGATCAGCTCGAGCATGCACGGACACTGGACGCGCCCTTTCAGCACGCCGTTGTCGAGCGGCAGCTCGCGCAGCGTCTGGTCCTCGAGCCCCCCGACGATCTTGTCGATGTACGGCAGGCGGTGGTGGCCGAGCGTGTCGACGAGGTAGCCCCTGAGCGCGTTCTGCAGTGCCGGCGCGTCGAGCGCTCCGCGCACGCGCGTCGACTCGGCGCCCGGGATGCGCCCGGCGGGCTCGTGGTAGTCGGCGATGTACAGGCCGCACTCGAGGATCAGGAATACCTCGGTCGCGGTCTTCAGCAGCTCGTATGCGTTGAGGCCGTGACCGAGCCAGCCGCTGCGCAGGCAGTCCACCTCGTCCCTGGATCTCCCTCCCTGCCTGTCGCGCATCGTCTTGTCGAGATAGTCGGCGACGTCGGGGATCTTGGGCTTGTACTTGTCGTCGCTGCCGAACGCCGCGCGAATAAAGTCCGCGTACGCCGTGTAGTCGGTGCGGCGGTTGCGGATCGCGATCCACAGCGGCACTGCGGCGTCGGAGGCGTTCGGACGCGTGTCGCGCGGCTGGAGGACGAGCTCGGCCACCGAGGGCTGTTCGACCGTGCGGGTGGTCGCGAACTTGTCCGGCACTTTTTCGCCGTACTTGTTGGGGTCATCGGTTGCCATGGTCGTTCTCCTGGTCGTGGCGGATGAGGGTCAGTGAATCGGTTGGGGGTCGGCGCGGTCGAGCGTGCGGCGGATCGCCCACGTCGAGAGCAGATCGGCGACCGTGCGCCGTTCGTCCTCGGGCGTGATCGCGCGTGTCCACCTCGCCTGACCGACGACGGCGAGAGCGTGCGCGGGACGCAGGTTCGCGAGGCGCTGGATCCAGCCGCGGCGCGCGACGGCGCGGCGGAGCTCGGTAGGCGCGCGATCGGGGATCGTGATCGCCTCACCGAGTTGCACGGGCGACAGCGCGGCGCAGCGGTGTGCGAGCACGAGGTCGCGGAGTGGTTCGATCGTCGTCGCGATCGCGTGGAGCATCGCGCGGCGCGCCGGGGCCGCGAGCTCGATCGGATAGAGCTCGTCCCACAACGCTTCGAGCTCGGCCCACTGTGGATCGGGGTAGAGCGCGCGACCGAACGCGGCCGACAGCTTGACGCGCAGCCACGGCGGCGGGTGCGGATCGTCGTCGCTGATCCGATAGACGAAGTACGCGGGGAGTGCGAGTACGCCGATGAGGCCGATCGTCGCGCTCGCGCCGAGCCGCGCGACCGCCCACAGGTCGGCCACGATCTCGGAGATCCAGCGCTGCCAGAAGGGCCAGGCCTCACCATCGCCCCGCGCCTGGAGCTCGCTGCGCAGCGACTCGACAACCTGAAGCAGCGCCGCGGCCTGGTGGCCGGTCTCGTGCGCGAGCGACGCGGCGACGCCGCCGCCAGTCATCCGCTCGCGCGGGATCTGGATCAGCGCGATCGGGTTGCCACCACCGCCGGGCAACCGCGTGCGCGCGCGCCGGATCGCCGCGCCCGGTCCGCGATCGAGGAAGCACAGCACGGGCGGGGTCTCGTAGTAGCCGGGCAGCGCGAGCACATCCTCGGCGGCCATGTCGAGACCGGCGAGCCAGAGGCCGGTGTCGCGCTCGCTGCGCTGGGTGACCGCGTCTGCAAACAGATCGTAGTTGCTGAGCGCGTCGTTGAACTGCATGCGCGCCCGGATCAGGTGCTCCTGCAGCTCCGCACCGGTTGCGTGGCCGGCG
>DATDCH010000347.1:0-5329 GCA_036524455.1 Kofleriaceae bacterium
GGCGGTGAGACGATCAAGGTCGACGTCCGGGTCGTCGCCGCGACGAACAAAGATCTGCAGGCAGAGATCGCGGCGGGCCGGTTTCGCGAGGACCTCTACTATCGGCTCGCGGTCGTGCCGATCGAGCTGCCGCCGCTGCGCGCGCGCCGCGAGGACATCTCCACGCTCGTCGAGCATTTCCTCGAGCAGGTGTGCGCCGACAACGATCGTCGCAAGAAGAAGGTCGCATCGGGCGCGATGACGCTGATCATGCAGCACGAGTGGCCGGGTAACGTGCGCGAGCTCAAGAACGTCGTCGAGCGGCTCGCGATTCTGACCGGCGACGCTGAAGTGATCACCGAGGGTGACGTCGGCGAGGCGCTACCGCGGGTGAAGGCCGTGAAGACCGACTTCGCGCGCGGCACGCCATTCAAGGATCTGGTCGCCGCCGCGGAACGCGACATCATCGTGGCTGCGCTCGAGGCCAACGATCATCACGTGTCGAACACCGCTCGCGAGCTGCAGCTCGAGCGCAGTCACCTGTACAAGAAGATGCGCGCGCTCGGGATTGACCATCGCGCCGACGAAGAAGCGGACTAGCGGCTCTCACTCCCGTCGCCTTACGACGAGGCCAACGTGAAGGCGGACTAGCCGCGTCGCAGGGTTGCTTTGGGCAGCGTCGGACGTGCGGCGCGCGACTCGGCGAGCGTAAGCAGGCCGGTGAGCCCGACCGCGAGCACGGTGGCGACCATCGCGAACCAGAACGCGAACCAGATCGCCGAGCTCGCGAGCCCGGCCGCCGGATCGAGCGTCAGCGCGACCGCTATCGCCGAGCCGATACCGCCGAGCAAAGCTCCGCGATAGCGACCGAGATAATGCGCGGCAGCGGACCAGCTTTCGTTCACCAGTCCCATCGTCGACGAAATCGTTAGAACGTGCAAGCCGACGTTGTTGCGTCGACCGTCGAGCACGTACCGCCACCGGGACACGAGGGCGGGGTGCACACCGCGTAACAGCGCTGGACGCTGTCGGTCCCCATCGCGCACGCGAGGTCCTCGCCGCACGCCGGTGCGCCAGGCGCGCTGGCGCCACACGTGGCACCGATCACGCTGCGCGCGTCGTCGTAGACCGGGTAGAGAATGCGCGCGCGCACGGCCGAGCCATTGCTGTCCGGTTCGTTGCCGCTCGAGTCATTCCACGACGCGACAAACGAGGTCGCGTCGAGCGCGGCGATCGATGGATTGACCTGATCGCTGCCGGTCGACGTCGCGAGCACGAATTCGGTGCCAACGGGAACGCCGGTCGGGCGCAAGATGCGGCCGTAGACGTCGCACGACAGCGGACCGGTTTCGCACATGTGCCACGCAACCATCAGTGCGCCGTCGCTGCGTTGCGTGATGCCGAACGCCTTGTCAGAGGCGAAGTCAGAGCCGCTGCGATCCGTGATCAGGATCGGTGAGCCCATGATCGTGCCCGTCGTCGATACGCGGTAGACCTCGAGCTTGCCGGGCCCGGTGCCGGTGCTCGCTGCCCAGCGCACCGCGACGGCGAATCCTGTGCCCCACGGCGAGATCCGCACGTGGTCGACTTCTTGCGCCGCTGTCTTCGGGACCAGCACCGATTCGGTCCCGACGAGCGTCCCGTTGTTCGCACCCTGGCGGATGCGCACGTCGCCGTCGACGACCCACGTGTACAGAATCGCCGCGCCGTTGGCTGCCGAGTGCGAGCGCCGCGCGCCGAAGCTGCCGCTCACCGTCGAGACCGTGATCGGAGCGGCCGTTAGCGTGGTGCAGTCCGGCCTCACGATGATCGAGCGGATGACCTGCATCGACGTGATGAACGACTGCCACGTGACCACGAAGTTGCCGTTCGAGAGCGGGCTCGCGGTGACGACGTCGGCGGCATCGGTCGAGATCGTTACCTGGCCCGGCGACCCGACGCCGGTTTCGCTGATGGAGCGACATGCGACGCCTTGGCCGGTGCCGACCGTGTCGAAGAAGTCCCAGACGACGAGCGTGGTCAATCCCGACGACGCGACGGCCGGAATCGCGCCGGCGGTGGTCAACGTCGTGCTCACGTTGAACTGCGTGGTGCCGGCGGCGAGCTCCGTCCGCACCGGCTCGCCTTTCGCATCGAACCGGCGTGCGAGCACGTTGCACGGATTGCAGTCCTCGCGGAATGCCGCGGTCCACGTGCCGTTACTGAGCGCAGCGAGCTGGAGCCCGACCGCTTCGAAGTCGTTCGACAGGAACTGGTTGTTGACGTAGATCGCGTTGACGACGAAGTCGGCACTGTCGAGCATCACCGTCGCCACATCTGCATCCGTCGTTGTCGTCGCCGACCCGCGGCCTTGCAACACGTTGTCGGTGTCGAGCGCGTCGATGCTGATGCCGAGATCGCCGTCGCGTCCCGGCGCTGAAATGCTGAACGTGACGGGAAACTGATCCGGCATGTCGAGCTCGAGCGAGTCGGTGCGCATCGAGCCCGCGTTCGAGAGCGTGACCTGCAGCTTCGTGACTGCATGCACGGCGTCCCGGCGGTTGACCGTGACTACGATGTACGTCTCTTCGCCCCCACCACAGCCGGCGAACAGCCCAGCGAACAGCATCGCCATCACGACCAGCGCCGCCCGCCTACGCGTCGATCTATTGCCCTCAGGCCCGCGCATCACTTCCCGAAGACGATGTTACCGAGGTCTGTACCCGGCGGGCTACTGCCGCCGCTCGACGCGTAGATCGCAGCTGTTCCGCCGACTGCGACGACCCCTATACCGGTCCAGAACCACCATTTCTTGTAGACCGGCTTGGGGCCCGGCTTCGGTTTTCGGACGAACTTCTCGCTCTCGCCCTGTGCCTTCTTCTCTTCGAGCTCTGTGATCAGGCGCTCGACCGCTTCCTTGTTCGGAGCCTCGGGCTCGAGCTTCAGGTACTTCTTGAAGCTGAAGATCGCTTGATCGTAGTCGCCGAGGTTTCGGTAGCACTGCCCGATGTTGTAGAGGAAGCCGGGCAGCGGCTTGGCGTCGAACGCGGTCTGGTACTCCTCGAGCGCGTCGTCGAACTTGCCGAGCGCGAACAATTTCTCGCCGCGTTCGTAGTGGCGGCGCGCGGCGCGCGTAGCCGGATCGTCGGCGTGCACGGGCCGTGACGGCACGGCAACGGTGAAACAAACCATCAGGAGCAAAAATAGGCGAGAGATCATTTTTTGCGTCGGAACGGATCGATCGTATCGGTCGGATCGATAGGACCGGCCGGTTTCTTGTCTTCGGGTTTCTTTTCCACAGGCTCTAGTTTCGTATCGTCGATGACCGGCTTCTTCTCCTCCACCTTTTTCTCGTCCACCTTCTCGGTAACTTTCTCTTCGGGCTTGTCGACCTTCTTGTCTTCGACCTTCTTGCCCTTCTTACCGCCCGGTTTTCTCACGCTTGCCTTGTCGGTCGCCGGGTCGGGGTCGCTCGCGTCGGCGGTCATATCCACCGTCGGCGTGAGCGGAGCCACCGGCACGGTCGGCGCGGTCCTGACGAGCGAGACCGAGAACGCGCGCTCTGCCTTCGTGAAGTCGACCTCGACCTTGCCGTCTTGGTAGCCGTCGGAGCGCACGACAAACGTGCGGTGATCCGTGGGGCCACCGTCGGTGAGATCGACATTGAAGTTGCACGGCGTGCGGCACAGCTCGGCGGAGCGACCGTCCGCATAGACGCCGCCGCTCGGCAGCGAATCGAAGCGGAGCTCGACGAGCTTTGGGGCCGCCGTGGTGAGGTCGATCGGATTTGCCGTCGGTTGCGCGGCGGGCGCCGGTGCCTCCGGCGGATCGCCGGAGCCGGCGTACCAGAGCGCGCCGGCGATACCGAGGCCGACCGCGAATGCGCCGCCGACAAACCACACCCACCACGGCGTCGCTGGCTCGGGCGGCGGTGCGGTCTCCGGCAGGCTGTACTGGCTGTAGATCGACATGCCGCCCATGCCCGTCTGGTACACGTGCGCGGACACCGACGGCGGCGTGTTGACCGTCGTCACCATCGCAGGCGCGGGCAGCGGCAGGGAGTGAGGCGGAAGTGCCGACAGCGCCGCGGTCTGCGGCGGCCGCACCGCGCTCTGCGCGAGCGATGCGTACGAGGGTGGATGCGTCTCGATGCCGCCGAGCAGGTGCAGGAGACCATCGCGCAGCTCGAGGATGTGCGAGAAGCGTTCGTTCGGATCCTTCGACAGGCACTTGAGGATCAGCGCTTCGAGCGAGGGATGAATCGCGCCGCCATGCGGCGTTTGCCGCGGCGGCACCGGCATCTCGGTCAGGTGCTTGCGCACGTACTCACCGAACGAGCGGCCGCGGAACATCGGCTGCCCGCAGAACAGCTCGTACATGATCGCGCCGAGCGAATAGATATCGGAGCGGTGGTCGACGACCATGCCGCCGGCCTGCTCGGGCGACATATACGCGGGCGTGCCGATGACCGAGCCGGCCGCAGTCTGGAAGCCGATGTCCTCGTCGTCGCGGTTGAGCAGCTTCGCGACGCCGAAGTCGAGCAGCTTGACCAGCTCGGCGCCGTCGGAAGTCGGCACGACGATCACGTTGTCTGGCTTGAGATCGCGGTGCACGACACCGACCGCGTGCGCGGCGCCGAGGCCGTCGCAGATCTGCACGAGCACGGCGAGTGCGCGCGGCAAGTCGACCCCGGTGCGGGCCCACTTGCCGAGGCTCTGGCCGCGCAAGAACTCCATGATGATGAACGTCGTGCCGTCGTCGAGCTCGACGAAGTCGGTGACGTCGACGATGTTGCGGTGACGGACGCGATTAACCGTCTTCGCTTCCTGGAAGAAGCGGAGCACGGCGTCGCGGCGCTTCGCGTAGTCGCCGCGCAATAGCTTGAGCGCGACCTCGCGGCCGAGCTTGACGTGCTCGGCGCGGAACACGTAACCCATGCCGCCCTTGCCGAGTAACTCGACGAGCTTGTACGCGCCGAGCACCTGGCCGAGCCGGTTCTCCGGATCGTCGGCGCCGCGGGCCGGCGTTGGCGGCGGTCTCGTCGTGGCCTTCGGTTGCGGCGTCTTGTTGCGGCCGCCGGGCGATTCGATCTTCGTGCGATCTTCGCGGCTGACGTCGCTCGTTCCCATCGCGAGCGACGGGTGCGAATCGCGCTCGTTATCGGGCGGCGCGCTGCTGATGTCGAGCTGCAGCGACTGCGTTGGCTCGCGTGCACCTTCGCGACCTGTATCAGGTCGATGTGGAGCGCGAGATCGCGGGTCGCGGGTCGTCATGTGCACCCCACCGAACCGCCCGCGCAGTCAGCGCAAGGACCGGTCGCAAGGTACCGGCAATTGTACGATCCAAACCCGCCACGCAGCAACCAAACGAT